>CANPVY010000256.1 GCA_947581845.1 uncultured bacterium
GTCCTGTCGATCTCCCAGCTCATCTTCTTCTCATCGGTGGGCCCGATGATGCTCGACATGTTCCGCGCGATCCCGATTCGAGCAACAGAGCTGGTGGCGCTGTTTCTGATCAGAACGGTGATACTGGTGCCGCTGCTGGCAGCGGTGACGGCGGCGCTTCGCTGGGCAGGAGTGCTCTAAGGTCGGGCGGCTCGCAGGCCGTTGCCCGCGAGCCGCCCCAGGACCGTCTATCCGCGAGGGCCTGAAGACCGCGCCTCAGGTTATGCCCTTGGTGTGTTCGATAGAGTGGAGCGCGAGGTACTGGTCGCCCAGCTGATCGAAGTTCTCCATCTCAGTGGAGAACTGATCGTAGTGCCGCTCCTCATCTAAGACGAGGTCCTCGAACACACGCTTGGATGCGGAGTCCGCGTTCGCCGCGCACTCGTTCGCCCACTCGTTGTATTCCTGCGCGCTCTGCTTCTCCATCGCAGCAGCCCGCTCGAGCATGTCCCGCACCTTGTGGATCTTCTCCACTGACTCCGAGGGCTTCATCTCGACCTCGCCCTGGAGGAAGAGAATCCGCTCGGCCGCCTTCTCCACATGACGCATCTCGTCGATCGCTGTCTTCTCGAACAGATTGGCGAGGAGCTGATAGCCACGATCATGACAGTGGAAATGGAAGTACATGTACTGGTGAATGGCGGAGAGCTCATCTCCGATCGCCTTGTTGAGCAGCTCGACGCTCTTCTCATGCATCTTCAGATCTCCCTGAGTTAACTGCTTACTGTACAAACACTTACCCTTATTGCGGCGTCGGGGCAGGCCTCAGCCGGGCCAACCCCGCTCACCGCGAACCGCTATTGATTACGACAACAAACTGCCAGGCCTGAGCCGGAAGTCAAGTGACGTGGCGGCCACTCTTGCGCCCGCCTCATAACTGACGGTCTCCCGCTACCGGCACTTCCTGGTCGGCTTCCGACCACGCCGTGCCGAGCGCAGGCCACCCCTAGCTGGCGCCTGACTCCGCAGTCCTCGCCGACGGCCAGACTGCGGATAGCAGCCACGGTCTCCCACGCCTCCATCCGGGAAGCAGCCGGGAAGCCGCGGCCGTGGGTAGCACTCGGGCAGTCGAAATCGAAGCAGCTTCGCAAGCATCCCCTGAAGTCGCTCTATGAGTAATAGTCGATCTTGCACCCGCAGCCGTCCCACATGCGCTCGTACTCCTCAAGCCTCTGCCGGACGAAACGCCGGGCCTCGTCCCCATCCGCCAGCCGCCGAATCACCCACTCCTGGCGCGACGGCTGCTCGACAGCCGCCGGGCCGACTTCCGTCCGCACGATGACCAGGTCTCCAGCGACGTGCGTAGGGTGACGCTCCAACTCTTCGAAGTCGTCGGCCAGCGCGGCCCACTCAGCGGACGCCAGCCGCACGATCCCCTCGGATCTGAGGCGCCGTTTCAGTTCATCTACTGTCATAGGCCTAGGTGAATCTATCCGGAGCGCAGGGGGCTGTCACGAGTCATCGTACAGCTCAGACAGGTCTGCGGCCGCAAGCTCTACCAGGAACTCCGCGATCTTCTCCGTTACGGCCTCGAAGTAGCGCTGCCCCTTCTCAGCCGAGGCGAGCGACGGATCGCCGACACCGGTGTCGGATGTGACCTCGGTCCACTGTCTCGGGGCCCAGGCCCAGCGCTCTCTGAGAGCTTTGATGCGGAAGCTCTTCGCCGAACCTTTGCCTGCCTGGGACAGCGGCAGTACCCAATCGGGTGCCAGGTGCAGCATCAGGCTGGTTTCCAGCTCACCGGCATGGTCGCCGCTCTTCGAGAAGTAGCCCTCGGCAGGGACCACCGCGTACCAGTTCAGCGTGCATAGGAAGATTCGCACGTGTGGCTGGAACTCACGGACCATCTGGCGGAAATCGTTCCCGCCGTGCCCGTTCAGGATCACGAGCCTGGGGATGCCCTGGCCGTCCAGACTGCGGACCAGATCCTCCAACAAGCGGGCCTGCGAGCTCGGGTTGAGATTGAGGGTGAGCTTGATATCGAGCTGCTGAGTGTTGACGCCGAACGGCACGGTCGGGAGAACGATGACTTTGGCTCCATCCTCCCAAGCCAGGCGAGCGGACTCGATCGCGATGCGCTCCGACTCGATGATGTCGGCACCGTAGGGCAGATGGTAGTTGTGGGCCTCGGTCGCACCCCAGGGAAGAACAGCGACCTCGTAGTCGGTATCTCGGACCGCTTTCCAGGTCGTCTCCGCCAGTACGTATGGACGTCCAGCCATCTTGGCCCTCACGCTGTCGATGTTGTTGCCCCGGTATTTGAGTCGACGTCGGGCCCTGAGACGACAGCGGCGGAATTACTCTCAGGTGATGGGCATACTGCTGTTCCAGATATCCCGGTGCAGCCTCCACCCGCCCTCGGTTCTCTTCCAGATGACGATGTACTTACCCTCATCAATCGTGTTGCCAGCTGAGTCGTAGAGAGTGTAGTGCCCTACCTCGAAGGCGGTATCGTCAAAGCCCTCCGCCTCCTCGGTCGTCAGTTGCGCCTGAGCGACACCGGCATCCATCACGCTCTGCCAGAACCCCTGGATCGCGGCCGTGCCGGCTACAACATCGCTGTTTGGCGGCAGCAGTTTTCCATCCTGCGTATACAGGGCTGCCAGTGCCTCCGCGTCACTGCTCGCGAATGCCGCCACGAAGCCCTCATTCGCCGCCTGGATCTCCTCGGTTAGGTCCAGCGGCTGACCAGACTCGGGCGCAGCACATGCAAACTGAAGGCACCCGGCAAGAATTGCGACCTGCCAGATGATGCCGGTGCGACATTGCATGGGTCATCTCCTTTCTGAGCCGATCAACTGCTCCGTCTTGCTGCCCTGCTCCTCGCACGCGGAGGACCCGACGTCGACGCTACCTAATTGCCCTCCCCTTCTCACGCGCCGAAGTAAGCCAGCCGGGCCGAACTGACAGCGCCTGACTAAGCCCCCTGGCTGTGATCCGGGCCGTTTCTCCTCAAAAGGATCACCTTTCGCAGGTGGATCTCGTAGCCTTGCTCTGCCCGGTGCGCCTGTTCGTCAATCCAGGCCGGCGACCCCAGCTCCCGGAACCTGTGGTACCGCTCCACTGTGTCTGGATCTGCCACCTCGTCCAGCTTCGAGCACGGGAATTCATCGCAATCGAAGCACAACAACAGACCCTTCTCCGCAGAGCAGCCTTTGACTTGACACCATGCTGGCCCACCGCCATCGCGACAGCCGGGACATGTGGCATGTGTGATGAACCAGTCTAAGCCTTTGAGGAACTCCCCGAAGTCGAAGGAGCCTCGGGCCCGAAACTCGAACCCGTAAAGGTCAGCCAAAGCTCTCAGGTGCTCAGCCAGCGCGACTGCCAAGCCATTGTACTGGGCACAGCCTCCGCAGTAGTCGCCACACGGCGCAACCAGACCTTGCTCGTTCACAGCGTTACTCCATGTCGTCTACGCCGTCGCCGGAAGGCCCGGCCTAACTGGTGGACCTCCGCCTAAGGAGTCACCGCCAGGAAGACGGCAGCCAACCCGATCGACAGGGCACGCGTGTGCCCGGTCGGTAGGCGAGCGCCTGAGAGCCTGC
>CANPVY010000257.1 GCA_947581845.1 uncultured bacterium
TCAACTCGTTCTACGGCAGCAAGGTGACCGTGGCGGGGGCCGGCTTTGTGCTCAACAACGAGATGGACGACTTCGCGGCTCAGCCCGGAAAGCCGAACCAGTTCGGCCTGGTACAGGGTGAGAACAACGCGATCGAACCCGGGAAGCGCATGCTGAGCGCGATGACGCCGACCATCGTGTTACTGCCGGACGGGAGCCTGTTTTACGTCACGGGCTCGCCTGGGGGCGCGACCATCATCACCAACGTGTTCCAGAACATCAGCAACGTGATCGACTTCGGCATGAACGTGGTCGAAGCCGTGAACGCTCCGCGCTTGCACCACCAGCATCTGCCGGATCGGATCCAGTACGAGCCTGGTGCTCTTTCCCGGGGAACGATTGCCGCGCTCGAGGCCCTGGGCCACACGGTGCAGGAACGATTCAGTGCCAGCGCCATGTATCCGTACATCGGCGACGTCCAGGCGATCATGGTCATGCCCGATGGGACGCTCGAGGCGTGGTCCGACCCGAGGCGCGGAGGTGCCGCGGTGGGCTACTAGCATTTCCGGGACGGTCTGACCCGGGCTAGCGTCCCAGGTATCTCATCACCGCCGGCAGCCACACCTCGCGGAAGAACGTACTGACGGGCGACATCTGGAGACCGCTGTGCATCTGGCCGACGTTGGTCAGGATGACCAGCACGATGTCGGTGTCCTCCAGCCAATACATCCCGGCCGTGAACCCGAGCGTTCCGCCACCGTGTCCCAGTATGGCGTAGTCGTCGTAGTAGCTCTCGGTCCTGGAGATGCCTTGCATGTACTGGCTGCGGCCGCCCCGGGGCTCCCGGGGAGGGTAGTAGGTGAGATATTCCCGGTGCATCTCGGGCCCCAGCAGCTCACCGTCCCGCAATGCCTGCGCCCATCGCACGAGATCGCTCGCCGAGGTGACGATGCCGCCGGCGGTCCACTCGGGTGAGAGGTTACCGGCCGTTGACTCGACGAGGTAGGGACGGATCTCGGGGAAGCCACGATGCACGCCAGCGACCTCCTGAAAGCGGGGCGTCGCATAGTGGTAGTGGTGCACGTAACCACCCGGAACTTCCTCGAACGATTCGAGGAACGTGTCCTCGAGCCCGAGCGGCTCGAGCAGGCGTGAGCGTATCTCCGCCGCGGCGTCGTTGCCCGTGACCGCTTCGATGATGAGACCGAGGAGCGTGTAGTTGGTGTTCGAGTAGGAGTAGCGCCCGCCCGGCTCGTTCGTCGCGGGCAGCAGGTCGCCAGTGCAGTATTCGAGGGTCTCGGTCTTCCCCCACACGCGTCCCAACTCCATCTGCTCACCGCGTCCCACCCGGATCCAGTCCTCCTGGAACTCCCAGGTGGGTATACCGCTCTGGTGGTTGAGCAGCTGACGGAGCGTCGCAGTGCCGGTGTTGGGAACCGCGCGAACGATCTCGAGGTCGAGATAGTCCTGTGGCGTCTTGTCCAGGTCGAGCTTGCCTTCCTCGACGAGCTGCAGGATGACCGTAGCGACGAATGTCTTGGTGATGCTGCCCACACCGAATCGGTCATCGATCTGTATGGGGACTCGTCGGGAAATGTCGTTGTAGCCGGCCGTGCCGGCCCAGGCGAGCGAGTCGCCGAGGCCGATAGCGGCGGAGGTGCCCGGTATCCCCATGGCGATCCCCACAACGAGGGCCTGCTCGAGCACGCGCTCGTCGCCTGGACGTACACGTTGAGCTACGGCCTCTGTGCAGACGCCGCTCAGGAGGAGGGTGAGCGTGGACAAGCATGCAACGGCTCTCAGCTGTCGTGCGGTCATCGTATCGTCTCCTCGCTGCGCGTCCGAGTTCGAGGTTGTGCTCACCGCCAGCGTGATCAGTGCGTCCTCGACGGGCCACTTGTCAATACGGGCGAACAGATTGAACGTTTCAGCAAGGCGGGGTGGGGCCGGCCGATGAGCTGGCACGGATAGAGGATGCTTCGAGGCCACGCGAGCGAGCCCGACGTCCGTACGGTGACGCGAGAGGCGATTGGGGGTCAACAGTATGCAAGGACAACTGATCTGCCAGGCCTGTGGAGCGACGTATCCACTGGATGCCTCCATGTGGCGATGCGCGTGCCAGGGCCTGCTGGACATCGAGTTCCAGTCGACATTCGACCTGGAGCGAATCGGCGCACGTCCGCGCACCCTGTGGCGATACCGGGAGGCCATTCCGATAGCTGATGATGCACATATCGTTTCGTTTGACGAAGGCTTCACACCGTTGACGAGAATTGACATCGACGGGCGGGCCGTCTGGTTCAAGCAGGATCATCTCTTTCCGAGTGGATCCTACAAGGACCGCGGCGCCTCGGTTCTCGTCAGTAAGCTGAAAGAGCTGGGCATATCCAGAGTGGTCGAAGACTCTTCCGGAAACGCGGGCGCCGCAATCGCCGCTTACTGTGCCAGCGCGCGTATTGGCTGCCGCATCTTCGTTCCCCAAGGGACATCCGCCGGGAAACTGACACAGGTCAGACTCTACGGAGCCGAGCTGACCGAGGTCCCGGGTAGCCGAGAAGACACCGCGCGCGCGACCTTGAAGGAGGCGGCCACCACCTACTATGCCAGTCATGTCTGGAATCCCTTCTTCTTTCAGGGGACGAAGACATTCGCCTTCGAGGTCTGCGAGCAGCTGGGATGGCGTTGCCCGGATACCATTGTGCTCCCGGTCGGTAACGGTACGCTTCTGCTCGGCGCCTATTTCGGCTTCCTGGAGCTTCTCAGGGCCGGGATCAGCGAGCGGCTCCCGCGCCTGGTGGCGGTCCAGGCCGAGAGCTGTGCACCTCTGCACCGGGCCTTCACGGAATCTCTCGAAGCGATCCCCCGTATCGCGACGAGCGCAACGCTGGCGGAAGGGATCGCCATCGCCGAGCCGGTGCGCGGCCGACAGATCCTGAGAGCCGTTCTGGATAGTGAAGGCAGCTTCCTCACCGTTAGTGAGACCGAGATGGTTCAAGCCTTGCGAATGATGTGCGCCAAGGGGTTCTATATCGAGCCGACTTCCGCGGCCGCGGTCGCAGGCGTGAGCCGGTACCTTGGTCACGCTGATGATCAAGAGACCATTGTGTCCGTGCTGACGGGGCACGGACTGAAGGCGACGGAGAAGATGGCGCGGGTGATGGCGGAGATAGTATAGGAGAGAGTGTTATGCTGGCGCGATTACTTCTGGTGGTCACGGTTCTGGCGTGTTTTTCGGGTAGTACCACCTCTGCACAAGAGGCGACGAAGAGGTTCCACACGGCTCAAGCACCGCCTCCTGCAGTAGGAACCATGTTCTTCTATCCGGAACGCATTCCTTTGAAGGACGGCGGATTCGTCAATGCGGAACGCGGGATCCTGTTCGTCCCCATCAATCGTTCTGGAGAGGAAAGCGCCGTGATCGGGGTCGAGGTGTACCGCTTTCGGGCCTCGGCGAAGGCTCGGCCGGGAACTCCCCCGATCTTCTTTCTCCACGGTGGACCGAGCTTCGCCGGATTGGAGGGATCGCTCGAAATCGAGGGGACCTTCGAAAGCAGATGGCTCCCGTTGACCGATGTGTCCGACGTGGTTGTGGTCGGTCAGCGTGGAATCGGCTCATCCAAGCCGACCACGACGATCGAAACGACCATCGCTCCGGCGCCGACGGATCGCCCGCATGATGCGGAGGAGGCCGCGGCGGAG
>CANPVY010000258.1 GCA_947581845.1 uncultured bacterium
CCGCTGAGCCAGAGGTTCCAGCGCGTACCCAGAAACCTGGGATCGAAGTAGGCGGCGCCCACTTCGTCACGCCCCGACCGGTCCACATAGAGCAGCTCGATTCCCCGGCCCGTGCCCCAGAGGTTCCGCTCAGCCATGCCGATCCCCGTCACGTCGAGGCCGCCGCCGAACTGGAAGCGCGGCTCCAACCGCAGCGACCAGTCGTCCCGGGTGACCACGGCTACATCCCAGTCACCGTCCCGACGCTGCGTCGCCTCCACGCTCGCTGACTGCAAGAAGGTGAACTCACGCAGCAGACGCTCGCTCTCGCTGATCCGCAACGGGTCGTAGCAATCACCGGGGCGGAAGAGCAGCTCCCGCCGGATCACACGCTTGTGAGTCTCGATATGGAGCCAGTTCGCCGCGGCGTAGAGCTTGGAAAGCACCACGCCCGCGCTGTCCTCGAACACGGGCTGGGTCTCGATAGCGATTCGAGCGATCCGCCCGTCCTCGCAACATCCCCGGCCCTGTGCCGCCAGATCGGGCGCGGGAACGAGCAGAGCGACAAGCGCCACAGCAAGGGCAAACCGACTGACCATGCGGTGTGCGAAAGGCTGCAGGTGCAACGAGATTACCTATCGACGCGCTGGCCTACGAAGTGGCCAACGAATCCGGTCCGAGTTCAGAGTCGATGACGAGCGAGAGGCTACGCAGCCGGGCGGACTTCACAGCTAGCCCGACCCGAACAGCTCCTCCTGGCCGGAGCGCTCCTCAACCCCGGGGCGAACGAGAGCCCGCAGGCGATCCTCCCAGCGGCGCACATCGAAGCTGCCCTCATTGAGCAGCATGCGTATGAGGACGGGGGAGAGAGCGGACAGATCGTCAAGCAGGTCGGCGAAAGCAGACCGCAGCTCCCCAACTCGGAACTCCTCCTCGCTCGACGCGGCCATCTCGCGCCGAATCGCATCCTCTGAGCGAGACGCCACGATCGGCTGCGAGAGCGTAGCCACGTGCACGTGGGTGCGGCGCCCCGGGCCACGCTCGTCTTCGATCGGCACGAGACCGACGATCTGATCCGATCGCCAGTATTTCCCGTACCCCAAATACACGAGCCGGTTCGGCTTGATCTCCACGGTTGCCTCCATGTCCAGCGAGCGGTTGAGACCCGCTAAATCTTCGATGCGGACTCGCGGTCGGTCAAGCAAGCCGGAGGCATGCTGGCAGCCAGGGCCAGCGGAGCTGATGGCGCTGGAAGGGCACAGGCCAGCCAGCGGCTCGGGCTAGTCCAGGAGATCGGACGACCGTAAGCTGGTGAGACAATATGACACTCAAGCACAGCTTGGACGTCCCCTGGCCGGGGCGCCGGCTCAGCGGGGCAAACCCCGGCTGTCGAGTCTTGAGAACTGGCCTCAGTTTTGCAGATTCATGTCCCTAAGCCCCACACTCAGGGAGATAGGAAAAATGGCTATTCGACGCGAAGATGCCCTGGCCTACCACGCTGAGGGCCGGCCCGGGAAGATCGCCACGCTGGTCACCAAGCCCTGCAACACCCAGCGTGACCTGTCGCTGGCGTATACACCGGGGGTCGCGGAGCCCTGCCGGGAGATTGAGAAGGACGAGGACGCGGTCTTCAGGTACACGGGGCGAGGGAACCTGGTTGCGGTCGTCTCCAATGGGACTGCCGTGCTCGGCCTGGGCCGGATCGGGGCCCTGGCGTCCAAGCCGGTCATGGAAGGAAAAGGCGTGCTCTTCAAGCGCTTCGCCGACATCGACGTCTTCGACCTCGAGGTCTCCAGCACAGACCCGGAGGACACGATCCGGTTCTGCGAGCTCCTCGAGCCGACCGTGGGCGGCATCAACCTGGAGGACATCGCCGCCCCGGACTGCTTCTACATCGAGGAGACGTTGATCAAGCGGCTCAGCATCCCGGTCTTCCACGACGACCAGCATGGCACAGCGATCATCAGCGCCGCCGGCCTGCTCAACGCGCTGGAGGTCGCCGAGAAGGAGATCGGCGAGGTCACGATCGTGATCAGCGGGGCGGGCGCAGCGGGGATCGCCTGCGCCGAGCACTACGTCAGGCTGGGGGCGAAGCGGGAGAGCATCTTCATGGTGGACAGCAAAGGGATCATCCACTCCGAGCGCGACAACCTCAACCCTTACAAGGCCCGCTTCGCGCACAAGACGCCGTTCCGCAAGCTGTCCGACGCCTTGAAGGGCGCCGATGTCTTCATCGGCCTCTCGCAGCCCGGCGTGATCAGCGGGGAGGACCTCAAGAAGATGGCGGACAGCCCCATCGTGTTCGCCATGGCTAACCCCGACCCGGAGATTTTGCCAGAGGAGGCCTTCAAGGCCCGCACGGACGTGATCATGGCCACGGGTCGCTCCGACTACCCGAACCAGGTCAACAACGTCCTTGGCTTCCCGTTCATCTTCCGCGGCGCCCTGGACGCGCGCGCCACGGCCACCAACGAGGCGATGAAGATGGCCGCGACCCACGCGCTGGCCGGCCTGGCCAGGGAGCCGGTGCCCGAGGACGTGGCTCGCGCCTACGGCGTAAGGAAGCTCGCCTTCGGGCGCGACTACGTCATTCCGAAGCCCATCGATTCCCGCGTCCTCCTCTGGGAAGCACCGGCCGTCGCCAAGGCCGCGATGGAGTCGGGAGTCGCCCGGATCCAGCTCGATCTCGAAGAGTACCGCAACCAGCTGGAGTCCAGGCTCGGTCGGGCTCGCGCTGTAACGCGCGACATCGTGGTCAAAGCGCAGCACGCGCCCAAACTGCAGCGCATCGTCTTCCCGGAGGCGTCCGACGACCGGATCCTCCACGCCGCGCGCACTTGCCTGGAGGAGCGCATCGCCCAGCCCGTCCTGGTGGGCAATGCGAAGCGGATCGCGACGGTGGTCGAACAGAACCGCATCGAGCTGGACCTCAGCCAGGTCGAGATCGTCGACCCCGCGGAGCACCCGCGACGGGACGAATACGTCAACCACCTGTACGAGTCGCGCAAGCGCAAAGGGATCACGCGGGCCGAGGCGGCGGAGCGCCTCGAGAAGCCTGTCTACTACGCCGCCATGATGTTGCACATGGGTGATGCCGATGGGCTCATCGCCGGCGAAGAGATGCACTACCCGGAAGCGCTACGGCCCTGTCTCGAGGTCGTGGGCGTGAGCCCGACCGCTCACCGGATCGCCGGCCTCTACATGATGGTTCTCGAGAAGGACGTCATGTTGTTTGCGGACACGACGGTGAACATCACAGCCGATGCCGACACGCTGGCCGAGACCGCCATCCTCGCCGCACGTTTCGCCCAACGCTTGGGCATCGAGCCGCGCGTCGCCATGATCTCGTTCTCCAACTTCGGCTCTGCGCGTCATCCGGAGTCGCTCAAAGTCGCGCGGGCGGTGGAGATCGTGCAGCAGCGCTGCCCCGACCTGGTGATCGACGGCGAGATGCAGGCGGACACGGCGGTCGTGCCGGAGATCCTGCGAAGCCGCTATCCCTTCAGCCGGCTGCAGGAGCGGGCCAACGTGCTGGTCTTTCCGGACCTCGACGCCGCCAACGCCGCCTACAAGTTGATGGCCCGCATCGGCGGCGCCACGGCCATCGGGCCCATCCTGCTCGGCATGCCGAAGCCCGTGCACATCCTGCAGCGCGGCGCCGACGTGCGTGAGATCGTGAACCTGACGGCGATTGCCGTGGTTGATGCCTTGGAGCGGCAGGCCGAGGAGGCAGCGCTGCCGGCGTAGGACCGCAACGCCTGAACCCGGCTGACCGTCGAGCACGGATCGTGCACCCAGTGCTCGGCCAGAGTAGTGATGACGCGCAGAGAGAGGACGGCGGGGTAGCCTCGCTCACACTGGAAGCTTCCCGATCATGACCGTCATCCGCGACCCAATCTGGCAGAACATTTGGATCGAGCCCATCGCGTTGCGGCTGATCGACACGGCAGCTTTCCAGCGGCTACGTCGAGTCAAGCAGCTCGGTCTGGCCTATCTCGTCTATCCAGGCGCCATCCACAGCCGCTTCGATCATGCGCTGGGCGTCTACCACCTGGCCGGCCGCGCCCTGCGCCTCCTGGAGCGATCAGGCGAACTGGCCGCTGTGGCAGAACGCGAGCGTGCGATCCTGCCCCTGGCCGGTCTCCTCCACGACATCGGCCACTATCCGTTCAGCCACACCCTGGAGGAGCTCGAGACCGGGCTGGTGCCCGGCGACCACGAGCAGATCGCCGGAGAGTTCCTGGCCGACCGGGAAGTCGCGGCGGCGCTGGAGCCACTCGGGTCGGAGACCGCCCGGGAGATCCACAATCTCATCCTCGGGCGGTCGGCAAGCGCGCTACAGGGTCTGGTCTCGGGATCTCTCGATCTGGACAAGATCGAGTATCTGAAGCGGGATGCCGTCTTCTGCGGTGTCCCGTACGGGGAAATCGATGTGGACCGGCTGCTCGACTCGCTGCGACTGGCGCGTGACCCAGAGAGCGGGCACCTGGAGGTCGGGGTCGCCGTACAGGGCATCGCCGCCCTGGAGTCGCTCCTCTTCGCCAAGTACCAGATGTTCCGGAACGTCTACTGGCATCACGCCGTTCGCGCGGCCTCCGTGACGTTCCAGAGGCTCATCCGCGAGGCACTGACTGGAGGTTGGGCCGCACGGCAGCACATCGTGGGGAGCGGGGATGAGGAGGTGCTGAGCGCGCTCGACGCGCTAGCCGCCGGCAGCGAGTCGGAAAGCGCCCGGCGGGCGCGTGGTTGGCTGATACCGGCACTCAGGCACCGCCGACTGCCGAAACGCGCCGCCGAGTGGCGAGGCGACGCACTCACCGATGCCTTGACCAGACTGCAGCGCGAGGTCGCGCCCTGGCTCCATGCGCGTCCAGAACTGCGCTCGGCGCTGGAGGACCACCTGGCCCAGGAGCTCGGCCTCGAACCCGGCCACCTATTCCTCGACTACCCGGCCAAGCCCAGCATGCTGGAGCTCGACATCTTGATGCTCGGGCGCGACGGTTCCGTCCAGCGCCTCACCGGTGCCGGGCGTGCCGGGCTCATCGACCTGCCGCGCCTCGGGCGTGACCTGTACCACGCCGCACGCGTGCTGCGGGTCTTCACCTGGCCGCGGACCGAGCTCCGAGAGCCGGAACGGATCCTGGAACTCGTGACCGCGCCCGAGTCCGAGATCGTCGAGCTGGTCGGCCAACCCGAGCCGGATTCCAGCGGTTGATCTGCCGGCGCCGACACCTGCTTGCGCAACGCTCGGAGCGTGCTCGCCGGGTTGTACCGCGATACGGACTGTCCGTTGGGATAGTAGCGTGGAGGGGCGCCGCCTACGGCAGGATCTTCACCACGAGCGCAGTGATGTTGTCGAGCCCGCCCGCCTCATTGGCTGCCGCGACCAGGCCGTCGGCCATTTGCTGAACGTCGCCGGTGGGGCTGAGCAGGATCCTCCTGATCTCCTCGTCCGGTAGCATACCGCTGAGCCCGTCGGAGCACAGCAGAAAGATGTCGCCTACCTTCACCTGATCCGAGTACGTGTCTGTCTCCACGTCGAACTCGGTGCCCAGCGCCCGCGTGAGTATGTGCGACAGCGGATGATCGCGAGCCTGCTCGGGTGCTAGCGCGCCCCGGTCTACCTGCTGTTGCACCACCGTGTGATCGCGCGTGATCTGAGTCAGCGCGCCATCCCGGAACAGATAGCCGCGGCTGTCACCCACCTGCTGGAACAGATAGCGCGAGCCCGGCATCAAGGCGAGCAGCGTGACGGTTGTCCCCATGCCGCGCTTCTCAGGCTCGTTGTCGGCGCGCTCCATGATCGCCCGGTTCGCCTCCTCGATGAGCTCGAGAGCCCTTTCCTGGAGATCCTCGCCCCTCAAACCCTGCTCAACGGCTCGACTTACACCCGGACCCACCATCTCGGTGGCAATCTGGCTGGCAACCTCGCCGGCGACGTGCCCCCCCATGCCGTCGGCCACGATGAACACGCCCCGCGCCTCATCAGCGAAGAGCGCATCCTCGTTGCCCTGCCGGACCTTGCCGACGTCACTCCTACCCGCGTATTGCCACCTCATCGCACCTCCCCAATTCACTCCGGGGGTCAAAAACTAGTCACAAGGGCGCCAGGTTGTCCATGCGCTGCGGCCAACGACAGCGGGCCGCACCGCCGCTCTGGAGGGATCCGCACAAGGGAGCAGGGCAATCAGGCGCCGGTCGGGGCCCCGCCTAAGGTCGGCTACACCCGACCGCGAGGCAAGTGTCCCTCTTGCCCACGCACCCAACGGACGACCCAAACGGACATCGGCCAACTGGCCGCTGTCAAGGAGATATCGGTTGCGGACACAACCCGCCGGCTGTAGTCTCCGCACGGTTGTCATCCGGTTCACCTAGCAGGAGCGACTATGACTACGAAATCCGCAATCATGCTGGCAGCCTGCGTCTTCGCCCTGGGCTGCTCCTCCCGCCCCGAGACCGATGAGACGGCAACGCCCGGAACGGAGGCGAGCAGAATGAGCGAGACGGCCGGACCGCCGCCCGTGAGTGGCGATACGATCGCCACGGCCAGCGGGCTGAAGTACATCGTCATCGAGTCAGGCGATGGCGCAACGGCAGCGCGGGGACAGCAGGTCCAGGTCCACTACACAGGCTGGCTGACCGACGGCAGCAAGTTCAGCAGCTCGGTCGACGGCGGTCAGCCGCTCGCCTTCCCGCTCGGGCAGGGGCGCGTAATCCCCGGTTGGGACGAGGGCGTCGCAGGGATGCAGGTGGGCGAGAAGCGACGCCTGATCATCCCGCCGGAACTCGGATATGGAACGCGGGGCCGCCCCGGTGCCATTCCGCCGAACGCCACCCTGATCTTCGACGTCGAGCTTCTGGACGTCGAGGGGTAGCCGTCAGCGGCAGAGAGCCTCAGCACGCGGAGGGGCTGGCGCCACAGGTCAGCATGGCGGCAGACACCGAGATCGCAGTCCGTTGCCAAGGACTGCAGAAGTCCTACGGCGACGTCGTGGCTGTAGACGGTCTCGATCTCGACGTCCACGTCGGCGAGTGCTTCGGCTTGCTGGGCCCGAACGGCGCCGGCAAGACGACCACGGTCGAGATCCTCGAGGGTCTGCTCGAGCCCGACGCAGGCGACGTGGAGATTCTGGGGATGCGCTGGGGGAAGGACGACCGTGCCCTCAGGCAGCGACTCGGTGTCCAGCTCCAGGAGACGCAGCTCGCCGAGAAGCTCACAGTCGAGGAGACGCTGCGCCTGTTCGGCAGCTTCTTCGACGGCGGCCGCACCGTGGACGAGGTCCTCGAGCTCGTCCAGTTGCAGGAAAAGCGGAAGGCGTGGGTCTCGCGACTGTCCGGCGGCCAGCAGC
>CANPVY010000259.1 GCA_947581845.1 uncultured bacterium
TACCCCGGTTCTTCGGTTGCAGCACCAGGTGGTCGATCTCACCGGCTTCCCGGAGTCGCTCGAGCACGTCACGCGTGCCGTCTACCGAGCAATCGTCGACCACGACGATTTCGGTATCGAGCGGCACAGCCCGCACGCGTCGAATGACCTGCTCGATCGTCTCGTGCTCGTTGTAGACCGGGATGAGTACGGAAAGCTTCACGCTGTCGCCTGCCCTTTTCCGCGGGAGGCATCGTTCTCCAGGACACCACTGAAGTACCCGATGGTAGCCTTCAGCCCCGCTCGCAGGTCCAGCTGCGGTTCCCAGCCGAGTAACTGGCGTGCCAGGCTGATGTCTGGCTGGCGGACCTTGGGGTCATCCTGGGGAAGCGGCTGATATTCGACGCCGGCTGTACTGCCAGTCAGCTCCAGCACCAGCTCGGCAAGCTCGCTGATCGTGTACTCGGACGGGTTGCCGAGGTTCAACGGCTCGACGCGGTCGGAAGTAAACAGTCGATAGATCCCCTCTATCAGGTCATCGACATAGCAGAACGAGCGTGTCTGCGAGCCGTCGCCAAAGATCGTCAGCGGATTCCTCTGCAATGACTGCACGATGAAATTGGACACCACACGACCGTCGTCACGACGCATACGCGGGCCGTAGGTGTTGAAGATGCGCGCGATGCGGGTGTCGACGCCGTGGTAGCGGTGGTATGCCATGGTCAACGCTTCGGCGAACCTCTTCGCCTCGTCGTACACCCCGCGCGGACCCACCGGGTTGACGTTGCCCCAATACGACTCGGGTTGTGGATGCATGGCCGGATCGCCGTAGACCTCGGACGAAGAGGCGAGCAGGAAGCGCGCGCCCTTCGCCTTCGCCAGCCCCAAAGCCTTGTGGGTCCCCAGCGAACCGACCTTCAGGGTCTGAATGGGCAGTTGCAGATAGTCAATAGGACTGGCGGGTGACGCGAAGTGCAGCACGCCGTGCAGGTCGCCAGCCACGTACATGAACTCGGTCACATCGTACCGGTAGAACGTGAAGCGTTCATTGCCCAGCAGGTCACTGATGTTATCGGGCGAGCCGGTGATGAAGTTATCCAGCCCAACCACCTGGTGCCCTTCCGCCAGCAAACGATCGGCCAGGTGAGAGCCCAGAAAGCCGGCGACTCCCGTAACTAGGATCCTCACGGCACTGCCTCGCGTCCCAGTGGATAGTAGCTGAACCCCAACTCCTTCATCCTGGCTGGCTCGTACAGGTTCCTGGCGTCGAAGACGACCGGCGTCTTCATCAATTCCTTCATCCGCCGGAAATCAGGATTGCGGTACTCCAGCCAATCGGTCATGACCACAAGCGCGTCCGCACCTTTGGTAGCCTGGTAGTCCCGCTCGCAATAGATGATGCTGTCGCGGAATATCCGGCGAGCCGAGTTCAGCGCCGCTGGATCGTGCCCGCGAACCTCCGCGCCCCGTGCGAGCAGGCCCTCGATCAACACGATCGACGGCGACTCCCTCATGTCATCTGTTCCCGGCTTGAACGCCAATCCCCAAACGGCGATGGTTCGCCCGCTGAGATCTGGGCCGAAGTGCCTCTCCACCTTATCGAGGAAGACACGCTTCTGCGCCTCGTTCACCTCGTCCACGGCCTTGAGGATCTTGAAGTCGTAGCCGTATTGCTGCGCCGTTCGCGTCAAGGCCTTCACGTCCTTGGGAAAGCAGGAGCCGCCGTACCCGGGCCCCGGGAACAGGAACTTCGGCCCAATACGGTCATCCGAGCCGACCCCGTGCCGCACCAAGGCGACGTCCGCTCCGGTGAGATCACACAAGCGGGCGACCTCGTTCATCAGGCTGATCCGCGTGGCGAGCATGGCGTTTGCTACGTACTTCGTCAGCTCCGCGCTGGCGATATCCATGAATATGATGGGATTACCTGTACGAACGAACGGTCTGTACAGCTGTTCGAGTGCCTGCCGAGCATTGGGGGACTCTACACCCAGCACAACGCGGTCGGGCCTCATGAAGTCCTCCAGCGCTGCTCCCTCTTTGAGGAACTCCGGGTTGGCACAGACGTGAACCGGATGCTTGGTTCGGCTCTCGATCGTCTCACGGACCCGGGCCGCCGTGCCCACAGGCACTGTGCTCTTGGTCACCACGATCTTCTCGCCGTTCATGCTGTCGCCGATGACCGCGGCGACATCGAGAACGTGCCGGAGATCGGCGGAGCCGTCCTCGTCGGGCGGAGTGCCAACGGCAATGAAGATGACCTCTGAGTCCCTCGTGACCTGGGGAATGTCAGTCGTGAAACGCAGCCGGCCGTCAGCGAGGTTCTCTTGCACGAGCGGTCCGAGTCCCGGCTCGTAGATCGGGATCTTGCCCTGATTGAGTCCCTCGATCTTTTTCGCATCGACGTCGCCGCAGATGACATCGTTGCCGGTCTCGGCAAAGCAAGCACCTGCGACGAGACCGACGTACCCGGTACCTATCACTCCGACGCGCATGTTGGATCTTTCGACGGTTTGGTGTACAGAGCCACGGCGGTTGTCCGGAAGGGCTACCTATAATACCCGACACACGATCACGGCCGCAACAGCAGCGAGCCCGGAACCTGGTAGCGCAGCAACGTGCCCTTCAGCCAGCGGAGCCCATGCAGCATGCGTGCCACGCGTTTAGGCCGACCGCCTGTGACGTGCGCCAGCTCAGCCTGCCGCGGCTTATGGCCAAGCACCCAGCGTGCAAACGTGAGCTTTCGCCGCAGGCCGCGTCGCAAGAGCAACTCCATGACCAGAGAGCTGGGAAGAAAGCGACGTCCGAATCCCAGGTACCCCACGCGAACGGCCACCGGAACCCCAAGACGCCGCGGCAGACTCATATGCCTCCTATCCAGTGGCAGCCGGAACAGCTCGGCGGCCGCGCTGACGGCATGCCTGAGGTGCCGCTGGCGCCCGGTAACTCGCGCCACGGTATGGGAATAATCCAGTGCATCGGGCCCCGCTGCACACAGCAAAACCGCCAAGTCGAGATATACAGAGAGGGTGCGCAAGCTGTGCAACACCGCGTGGGCCGCAGCGAGGTAGAGCTCGACGCTCGGGGGCAGCATACTCCACTTGATCCCGTCCAGTTCGATGCGGAGAACCCGCTCGCAGGTGTCGCCAACCCGGACACGCTCGCCGCCGTCGGTCAGGCTCAGCTCGTGCCACGAGGGGTGCAGATCCAGCTGAACCTCTTCTGCGTTCCCGACCTCCCGCGCGTAGACCAGCGCGTAGCCGGAAGAGGGCCGCCCGCCGCCGGCCCAGCGCCGGTACCCCAGTTCGCGCAGAGACGCCTCCACAGCAGCCAGGTCCTCCTGGGTCACGAGCAGATCGACGTCGTCCGCTTCACGAACGCCGGCCGCAGGGTAATGCCGTTCCAGCGCCAGCCCTTTGAACAGCACCGTTGCGATCCCGCGCGCCTCCAGCACCGGGGCCAGCTCGCCCAGGGCCCGTCGGTGCACTGCCAGTCGGCGTTCATTCTCCAGCCGAGCAGCTACCAGCAGGGCCCAGCAGCTCTTCGGCAGCTCCACGCTGCAGGCGGCCACCGCCTCACTCAGCGCGGGGCCCAGCCGCTCTGCCAGTGCGCCGCCAACCGCCCGCGCCCAATCCCGAGCGCTCCAGTTCTGGCTGCTGTTCCCAGCCTGGAAGTAGCGCCCTCCGACGACGTCCAAGGCGGGCTCTATCCATCCCAGTCCACGTCGCGCTGCCGCTGGCATAGCTAGCCGGGTTGCTGCCCTGCCAGCAGGTCGGCCAGCGACTGGCGAATGTCGATGGTCGGTGACCAACCTGTGGCCTCGCTGAGCCGACGGTAGTTGCCGACCATCTCGGGGACGTCGGCGCGCCGCGCCCAGTCATCTCTTTGCACCTCCACCTGCACACCCGTCAGTTCCACGAGGATCTCGAGCAGCTCGCTGATGGCATGGCAGCGGCCCGAGCAGACGTTGTAGACCTGACCCGCCTCTCCCCGCTCGCTCAGGGCGAGGTATGCCCGCACCACGTCACGGACGTCGGTGAAGTCCCGGCGAACGCTCGGATTCCCCACCTTGACCACCCCTTTACCGCCGCCTGCACGAATCTCCTGAATTCGGCCAGCAAGCTGGGCAGCTACGAAGGTTGGGCGCTGGCCAGGGCCTGTGTGGTTGAAACTGCGGGTGACGATCACCGACAGTCCCGCCGTGCGGTGGAACAGCAGGCCGAGCATCTCCTGTGCCACCTTCGAGACGGCATACGAGCTGAGGGGTTCCAGCGGGCAGTCTTCGGTGAGGGGGCGACAGCGTATCGCTGCGGAGCCGTACACCTCGGCGGAGCCCGAGATCAGCACCGTCGGGTCGTAGCCGCGCTCGCCCCGCAGCCTCTCCAGCTCCTCAAGTAGATGAAGCGTACCGACCGCGTTGATCAGCAGCGGGGAGACCGGATCGCTCAGCGATTCGCTGACGGAGGACAGCGCGGCGAGGTGGAAGATCCGCTCAACGGGCTGCGCGCGAACCAGCTCGCGGACCGTTTGTGCCTGCCTGAGATCCATCTTGACCCAGCGCACGCGGGCCGCATCAGATGCAGGGAGCGTGGTGAGCCTTGGCGGGATCTCGAGCACAGCTCCGACCACGCTATCACCGCGCCGCAGCAACTCAGCGATCAAGTGCTGTCCAACGAACCCGTCCGCGCCGGTGACCAGGCTCTGCGCCACAGACTCTCCTACTCGAGCTGCCGGTGACGGAGCAGCTCGATGTCGGCGTCCACCATCATTCGGACGAGGCCTTCGAAGTCGACGGTGGGCTCCCAGCCCAGGACTCGCCTCGCTTTGGCGGGATCGGCCACCAGGTGTTCCACCTCCGCCGGGCGCAGCAACCGATCATCGTGCACCACGTGTTGCTGCCAATCGAGGTCCAGGCAGCCGAACGTCAGTTCCGCCAGCTCCCTGACGCTGTGCTCGACTCCTGTGCCGATGACGTAGTCGCCCGGCTCATCTTG
>CANPVY010000260.1 GCA_947581845.1 uncultured bacterium
GCAACGCTCCATCAGCCGGCTGGTCGAGAGCCTCCCGGCACCTTCGAATGAGCCCTCGAGCTTGTAGGTGTGTACCGGGTTCCAGTCCGTGCGCTCCTTCGAGTCCCGCCAGACGTAGGTCCAGTCATCCGCCCTGCCGAAAAGTCCGAACACGTCCTGTACCAGGAGCTCGGCCGTCGCGCGCGTGTTGAACGGCTCTGACCGCTTGGTGTCCTGCAGCTTGTAGTCGACCTCGAAGGTGTAGCTCTGCGGGACGATGAACAGGTTCTCGGCCGTCGGGCTGGCGTTGACCGATCGGTCGATCGCGGTCACGCGACCCAGGTTCAGCTCCGCTGTTTGGGTCTGGCCCCGTGCCGCGTCCGGCGCCAGTAGCAACGAGAGCGACAAGGCGAGCACGCAAGGCCGGCTTCTCATGACCATCACCTCCGATGGCAGGCGGCAGGCTACCGGAAGCTGGAACGTTGAACAACTTCAAGATGCGGGGCTCCAGACGGGTTCGCCAGGATTCGTGGCCGCGGCATTGCCGGGCGCAGCAGCCGGCGGGCGGATCGAGATTCCTATAGCGTAGCGGGGTCTGACAGGTAGATTGCCAGCTGACTGCGCCACCGCTACTGCGACCTCTGGCACCTGGAGGATTGCGATGACCACGGGGAAGCTGGTCATCGGTCTCGACTTCGGCACCGACTCGGTCCGGACGGTGATCGCGGACGCCGACACAGGCGAGGAGGTCGCGAGCGCCGTCCGCACATTCTCCCGCTGGAATGAGGGCCGCTACTGCGATCCGGCGGCCAACAGGTTCCGCCAGCAGCCGCTCGACCACCTGGAAGGACTCGAAGCGACCGTCCGCGAGGCACTCGCGAAGGCGCCGCCCGGCACGGCCGAGCGGATCGTGGGGCTGACGGCCGACACGACCGGTTCCACGCCGGGGCCCATCGACCGCGCGGGCACTCCGCTCGCCTTGCTACCCGAGTTCGCAGACGACCCCGACGCCATGTTCGTGCTCTGGAAGGACCACACCGCGGTGGGCGAGGCGGAGGAGATCAATCAGGTCGCCCGCAGCTGGGGCGGCGAGGATGTGACGAAGTACGTCGGCGGCGTCTACTCGTCCGAGTGGTTCTGGTCGAAGATCCTCCACATCCTGCGCGCTAACCCGCGCGTCCGCGAGGCTGTTTTCTCCTGGGTCGAGCACTGCGACTGGATCAGCGCCGTGCTGACCGGCACTACCGACCCGCTGACCATGAAGCGCAGCCGCTGCGCCGCCGGGCACAAGGCGATGTGGCACGCCTCGTTCAGCGGCCTCCCAGCGGAGGAATTCCTGACCCGCGTCGATCCCCTGCTGGCCGGCTTGCGCGATCGACTCTACGCCGAGACCTGGACGTGCGATGTCAGCGCCGGCACGCTCACACCGGAGTGGGCGGAGCGGCTCGGTCTCAATACCGGCGTCAGCGTCGGGGTCGGCGCCTTCGACGCGCACCTGGGCGCCGTCGGCGGCCAGATCGAGCCGTACGTGCTATGCAAGGTCATGGGCACCTCGACCTGCGACATGCTGGTGGCGCCGCTGGACGAGATGGGCGACAAGCTGGTGCGGGGCATCTGCGGTCAGGTGGATGGCTCGATCCTGCCGGGCATGTTGGGGATGGAGGCCGGGCAGTCCGCCTTCGGCGATGTTTACGCGTGGTTCCGCGACCTGCTGGCCTGGCCGTTGGAGCACCTGGGGAAGACGGCGGGCATTGCAGAAGGCACCCTGCACAGCCTCGCCGAGCGCATCATCACCGCGCTCTCCGAGGCGGCCGCCGCGCTGCCGCCCGATGCGACCGGCGTAGTGGCGCTCGACTGGCTGAATGGCCGCCGTACGCCCTTCGCCGACCAGGCGCTCAAGGGCGCGCTCGCCGGCCTGAGCCTGGGCTCCGACGCGCCGCGGATCTTCCGGGCATTGGTCGAGGCCACCGCCTTCGGCGCCAAGAAGATCGTGGAACGCTTCCAGGTCGAGGGTGTGCCGATCCGCGGGGTCATCGCTCTGGGCGGTATCCCCAAGAAGTCCCCCTTCGTCATGCAGACGGTGTGCGACGTGCTCGACATGCCGATCCGGGTGGCGCGCGCCGAGCATGCGTGTGCGCTAGGGAGCGCGATGGCGGCCGCCACCGCCGCCGGGCTGCACGCTGATATCCCGGCGAGCCAGGCGGCGATGGGCAGCGGATTCGAGACCGAGTACCGGCCCGATACGGAGCGCGCCGCCCTGTACCGCGCGCTCTACGAGCGCTACGAGCGGCTCGGCCACTTCATCGAGGAGAGTTTCACACCACGGGGGCCGTGATGGACGAGTATCGGGAGCTCAAGGAGACGGCCTGGTCGTGCAACCAGGAGCTCTACCGCCGTGGCGTGGTCCTCTACACCTTCGGGAACGTGAGCGCGGCCGACCGGGAGCGGGGCGTCTTCGCCATCAAGCCGAGCGGCGTGCCCTACGAGGACTTCACACCGGCGGACATGGTGGTGGTTGACTTCGAAGGGCGAGTGGTCGAGGGGCGCATGCGCCCGTCCTCCGACACACCCACCCATGTCGTGCTCTACCGCGAGTTCGCCGGCATCGGCGGCGTCGCGCACACTCACTCGACCTACGCGGTCGCCTGGGCGCAGGCGCGGCGCCCGATCCCGATCCTCGGCACCACCCACGCCGACCTGCTCCCCGAGGATGTGCCGTGCACGGAGGTCATGACCGAGGCGGCAGCGCAGGGCGAGTACGAGACGGCCACCGGCCAGCTCATCGTCTCCTGCTTCCGCGACCGCTCTTGGGAGCGGGTGCCGATGGTGCTGGTGGCCGGACACGGCCCCTTCACCTGGGGGCGGACCGCCGAGCAGGCGGTCTACCACTGCGTGATGCTCGAGGAGCTGGCCCGTACCGCCTGGCTCACGGTCGCCCTCGAACCCGCCGCCGGGCCGTTGGAGCCGTGGCTGGTACGCAAGCACTTCGAGCGCAAGCACGGCCGCGATGCCTACTACGGACAGGAGAAGCGACCCCATGACGGCTGAGATGACGAACGTCCCCCAGGTGCAGCCCGGCATCGTGGCCACGAGCCGCGACTGCTTCCCCATCGACCTCTCACGCCGCCGGCGGCGCGCGGTCGTCGAGGCCTGCCGCGCCGGAAACCTGAAGATCGCCGAGATCGAGACCATCGTGGAGAACGAGCGCGACGTAGTGGTTGCGCTCGAGGAGCTCGACCGCGCCAACGTCGACGCGCTGGTCATCTACCTGGGCAACTTCGGGCCCGAGGGCCCCACCACCCTGCTCGCCCAGCGCTTCCCGGGCCCCGTCATGTTCGCCGCCGCCGCCGAGGAGAGCGGCGACGACCTGGTCGACGGCCGCGGCGACGCCTACTGCGGGCTGCTGAGCGCCTCGTACAACCTGGGGCTGCGCTCGCTGCGGCCGCACATCCCCGAGTACCCCGTCGGGCTGGCCGGCGAGGTCGCGGCGATGATCGGGGAGTTCGTGCCCGTCGCCCGCGTCCTGCTGGGCCTGAAGCACCTCAAGATCTTCAGCTTCGGCCCGCGGCCCTGGGACTTCTTCGCCTGCAACGCCCCCATCCAGCCGCTGTTCGACCTCGGGGTCGAGATCATGGAAAACAGCGAGCTCGACCTGCTCGACGTGTTCCGCTCGGCCGAAGGGCATCCCGATGTCGCGAAGGTCGCTGCCGAGATGGCGCAGGAACTGGGCGAGGGCAACCGCTTCCCCGACCTGCTCGGTAAGCTAGCGCAGTACGAGGTGGGGCTGCTCGGCTTTATGCAGGAGAGCCTCGGGGCGAGCCGTTACGCCGCCTTCGCTAACAAGTGCTGGCCTGCCTTCGAGCCGAACTTCGGATTCGTGCCCTGCTACGTGAACTCGCGACTCGCCGCACGCGGCATACCCGTCGCCTGCGAGGCCGACATCTACGGCGCGTTGAGCGAGTACCTCGGCGCCTGTGCTACCCAGATGCCGGTCACCCTGCTCGACATCAACAACACCGTGCCGGCCGACCTGGCCGCCGAGGCGGCGGCACAGACGGCGGCATACCGCGCCACCGACCTGTTCATGGGCTTCCACTGCGGCAACACGCCCAGTGGCTGCCTCGTGGACCGCGAGATGCGCTACCAGCTGATCATGCACCGGCTCATGGAGCCGGGCAAGGAGCCCGACATCACGCGCGGCACGCTGGAAGGTCGGATCCGGCCCGGCCCGGCCACCCTCTACCGGCTGCAGGCCACGGCCGCGGGCGAACTCCGGGCCTACATCGCCGAGGGTGAGGTGCTGGACATGCGGACCCGCACCTTCGGGGGGACCGGGGTGCTGGCGATCCGGGAGATGGCTCGCTTCTACCGGCACGTGCTGATCGAGAAGCGCTTCCCGCACCACGCGGCGGTCGCCTCCCTGC
>CANPVY010000261.1 GCA_947581845.1 uncultured bacterium
GCGATCGCTGCTCTCGAGGATGTAGGGCTTGAAGTCGCCGTTCTTGTGGTTGTTGAAGACGGCGTAGACCGCGTTAGCGTCGTGACGCGACGCGTGGACATCGGCTACGTAGCTTATCTCGGGCACGCCCGGGAACCGCTGGATCCTGTGCCAGCTGGCGCCGCCATCCTCGCTCACCTGGATCAGCCCGTCGTCGGTGCCCACGTAGATCAGCCCTTCCTGGAGCGGCGACTCGTCCAGCGCGACGATCGTACCGAACGGCGAAGTGAAGACATTCTTCCAGACCGCATCCACACTCCACACCGTCCCCATCACCTCCATCCGGTTGCGATCCAGCTGACGGCTGAGATCCGGGCTGACCGGCACCCAGGTGTCGCCCCGGTCGTCGCTGCGGTACAGCCGGTTCGCCGCGAAGTAGAGCCGGCTGCCCGAATGTGGGCTGATGATGAGCGGCGCGTCCCAGTGCCAGCGCAGCGCCGGCTCGCCGGGCTCCGGCTGCGGCTGGATATCGATCCGCTCGCCGCTGCGCCGGTCATAGCGCACCAGCCCGGCGTACTGGTACTGCGAGTAGAGGATATCGGGGTTCTCCGGATCGACCCGCGTCTGGAACCCATCGCCGCCCAGCGTGATGAACCAGTCGCCGTTACGGATCCCATGGACGCTCGTCGTCCGCGACGGGCCGCCCAGCGTCGAGTTGTCCTGCGTGCCGCCGTAGAGGTTGTAGAAGGGGAGATCGTTATCGAGGCCGACCCGATAGAACTGGGTCACCGGCAGATTCGCCACGAACCTCCAGGTCGCGCCGCGGTCCCACGACTCGTAGATACCGCCGTCGCTACCCACCATGAGGTAATCGGGGTCGTGCGGGTCGAAGACGAAGGCGTGGTTGTCCACGTGCTTGGACTCCGAGCCAAGCACGTGGAACGTCCGGCCGCCGTCCTCCGTGTAGTGGATCATCACGTCCATCGCGTAGACGCGATCGAACCGGTGAGGATCCGCGTAGATCTCGCCGTAGTACTGCGGATCGACGACGATGTAGTCGTTCATCTTCACCCAATGCTCGCCGCGATCCGGCGAGCGGAAGAAGCCGCTCTCGTCGCCCTGCGCAGCGATCAGCGCGTAGACCACGTCCGGGTGCTCCGGTGAGACCGCCAGCGCGATCCGGCCCATGTCCACCTTGGGAAGCCCCCGGGTCAGCTTCCGCCAGGTTGCGCCCGCGTCCGACGTCTTGTAGATCGCCGACTCGGGACCGCCGGCCACCAGGATGCCGACGTGCCGCCGCCGTTGATAGGACGCCGCGTAGATGACGTCCGGGTCACGCGGGTCGAAGGCGATGTCGGTGATCCCCGTGTTCTCGCTGACGTGCAGCACCCGCTGCCAGCTCGCACCCCCGTCGCTCGTCTTGTAGAGGCCACGGGCGCCGCCCGGCGCCCACAGCGGCCCCTGGGCGGCGACGTAGACGACGTCCGAATCGCGCGGATCGATGAGGATCTTGCCGATGTGCTCGGACTCCCGGAGACCCACGTTCGTCCAGCTGCGGCCGGCGTCCAGGCTCTTGTAGACGCCGTCGCCGTAGCCGACGCTCCGCTGGCTGGCGTTCTCGCCCGTGCCCAGCCAGATGACCTGCGGATTATGAGGGTCGAGCGCGAGACAGCCGATCGAGTAGGAGCCGTAGTCGTCGAAGATCGGCTCCCAGGTCGTCCCACTGTTCGCCGTCTTCCAAACGTTGCCCGACGCGACCGCCACATACCAGGTGCTCCGGTCCGTCGGGTCGATGACGATGTCGCCGATCCGGCCCGACTGCAGCGCCGGGCCGATATTGCGCAGCTCCAGCCCGGCGAAGGTCTCGGCTCTCATCCGCTGCGCCAATAGGGCCGACGCGTTCAGAGCTAAGACCGCGGAGAGGATTAACACGATGCGCCACATACTTCCCTCCTTGCACACGCTCGTAAAGTCGTGCCGCGTTCGCTCAGCGGGCACCGCCAGTCGGACTCCTGGAATCGGCACCCTACAAGAAGATCACGTAGAGGGCCAGCGTCAGGACCACGACCCCCAAACAGAGCATATCGAAGAGCCAATCCTGCCCCAGCAGTGCCGTGGTCGACGTCTCGCGGGAAGCCGCGTCGACCACCAAGCTGGGCTCCGCTTCCGGGCTGAACCTCGAGAACAGCACCAGTAGTAGGATCAGCACGAGCCCCGCGACCCACATCTGATCCAGAAACACCATATCAGGGTTCGTCAGCTTGACCAACACGGTCACGGGCACGGTAAGACCCATCACCCAGGCCGCGGCGCCCGCTCTCGCGCCACGCCAGAACAGTCCCCCCAGGAAGACCACTGCGACGCCTGGCGTGATCAGGCCCCAGAACTCCTGCATGTAGCTGAACACCCGCTCGAACTGTAGCAGGAACGGCGACCACGCCGCCGCGATCGCCAGGAACGCCACGGTGCTCGCCCGGCCCACCGTGATCAGGTGCCGCTGCGAGCTCTCCGGCCGCAGGTGCCGCTGATAAAGATCGACGGTAAAGATGGTGGCGGCCGAGTTGAGCATCGAATCGAGGCTCGACATGATCGCCGCCATCAGGGCCGCGAAGATGAGACCCGTGAGACCCACAGGCAGCAGTCGCTGGATCAGCATCGGGTACGCCATGTCCGAGCGCGCGAGCTCGTCCGCGTACAGCACCCAGGCGACGATACCCGGGATCACCACGATGAACGGGATGAGCAACTTGATGTAGGCGGCGAAGACCGCGCCGTAGAGCCCGTGCCGCACATCCCGCGCCGCCAGCGTCCGCTGCGTGATGAACTGGTTGCAGCCCCAGTAGAACAGGTTGGCGATCCAGAGGCCGCCGAAGAACACGGCGAACCAGGGCAGCTCGGGATGGTCGAGCGGCAGGACCGTGTGGAACTTCTCACCCGCCCGCGCCATCAGCATGTCCCAGCCGCCGACCGCCCGCAGCCCCAGAACCGTGGTGATCGCGCCCCCCACGACGAGCAGCGAGCCCTGTACGAGGTCGGACCAGACCACCGCCTTGAGGCCGCCATAGGCCGTGTAGGCGCCTGCGAAAGCGGCAAGTATGGCGATCCCCCAACCCAGCGGCAGCTCGAAGATCGTCTGCAGCGCCAGGCCGCCCGAATAGAGGACCGTCGCCATCGCCACGAACACGTAGGCCAGGATCATGTAGAAGGCGAGGAAGCTGCGGGACCGGACGTCGAAACGCTCCTCCAGGTACTGGGGCATCGTGGTGATCCCCAGCCTGAGGAACTTGGGCAGGAACCAGCGGGCCACGATGACCAGCGTGATCGCGGCCAGCCACTCGTACGACGCGATCGCCAGCCCGAACTCCACAGCCGATCCCGCCATGCCCACGAAGTGCTCGGTCGAGATGCTGCTGGCGATCAGGCTGATCCCGATGATCCACCACGGCAGGTTGCGTCCGGCCAGGAAGTAGTCGGCCGCCTCACGCTGGCGCCGGCCCACCACCAGCGCAACGACCGCGATCACGAGGAAGTAGCCGAGGAAGGCGACGGTATCAATCGCCGAGAAGCCCACTGACAGGAGCCTCCCTGCTCAGACGCATTGGTTGACCGTGACTCTCGGGCGTGGATCGGGACTGGAATCGCCGTGCGATTCTAACTGCCAGAGCACGCCGGCTCAAGAAGGAAAGGCACCCTTCCCTTACTGCGCCGAGGCGGCGCGCCGCACTGTGAACTGGCGCTAACGCATGCCCTGGGACCGCGGGCCAGGCGGCATGTGCTCGTTCAGGTACCGCGTCAACAGCGTGTAGACGTGGAGCGTCGTCCCGCGACCCTCGAAGATGCCGTGCGAGCGGCCCGGGTACGGCATGACCGTAAACTGCTTGCCCGCCGCGATCAGCGCGTTCATCAACGCCTCGGTCCCCTGATAGTGCACGTTGTCGTCGCCCGTACCGTGCACGATCAGCAGGTTCCCTTCCAGCCCGTCCGCGTAGGTGAGCGCCGAAGCCGCCTCGTAGCCCTCCGCGTTCTCGCTCGGCAAACCCATGTAGCGCTCGCTGTAGATCGTGTCGTAGAAACGCCAGTCCGTCAGCGGCGCTACCGCGAGCGCTGTGCTGTACAGCTCCGGATAGCGGAAGACGGCGTGCAGGCTCATGTTGCCGCCGTTGCTCCACCCCCAGCTGCCGATGCGGTCGGAGTCGACGTACGGCCACTCCCGGATAACCCGCACCGCCGCCGCCTGGTCGGCCGCAGCCAGCAGATCGGTCTTGCCGTGGATCACCTTGCGCCATTCCCGCCCCCGCGGGACCGGTGTGCCGCGGTTGTCCACGCTCATCACGATGTAGCCCTGCTGCGTCAGGAGCAGGTGCCAGAGGTAGGTCGGGCCCATCCACACGTCCCGCACCGTCGAGCCCCAGGGCCCGCCGTAGACATAGAACAGCACCGGATACCGCTTCGTCGGCTGGAAGTCCGGCGGCTTCATCTGCCAGCCGTCCAGGGCCACGCCATCGCCGATGTCCACCCGGAAGAACTCGACCGGGCCGCGCTTCAGCGCGTCCAGGCTGGCGCGCAGCGCCGCGTTGTCCACCAGCGTCCGCACCAGCTCGTGGCCCGGCAGCCTCACCAGCTCGATCCGGTCCGGCTGATCGAATCGCGAGTAAGTGTGGAAGGCCCAGCGGCCGTCCGGGGAGATGTCATAACTGTGCGTACCCGGCTGGTCGGCCGGCGTCAGACGCTCCGGCGCCCCTCGACCATCGAGCCGGCCGCGATAGAGATAGCGCTGCGTCGGGTTCTCCGGCGCCGCGATGTAGTAGATCCAGCCGGCCCGCTCGTCGATGTGGAGGACCGTATCGACGTCGAACTCACCCGGCGTGATGAGCTCTTGCTCGCCGCCGCGCCGCGAAACCTTGTAGTGGTGCCGCCAGCCGTCGCGCTCGCTCACCCAGGTGAACGCCTGCCCGCCGTCCAGCCAGCGGATATCGTTCACCACGTCCACCCAGGCCTCGTCCGTCTCGCTGAGCACCGTCCGCACCACACCGGTCCCCACATCGCCCAGCAGCACCCGGTTCGTGTTCTGCCGCCGATTCATGTGCTGGATGATGACCTCATCCGAGTTGCCGGCCCATTCCATACGCGGGATGTAGTGGTCGCGCGGATCGCCCTCGATCCGGAACCAGCGGGTCCCGCCGCCGTCGGCGCTCACCACACCGACACGCACCGCCGAGTTCGTGGTGCCGGCCTTCGGGTACGGGATCCGCTTGAGCTTCGGGTAGATCGAGTCCGTGTTGTCGATGAGGATGAACTCGCCCAAACCGTGGCTGTCGAACTGCCAGTAGGCGATCCGCTCGCCGTCCGGGCTCCAGCGGAACCCGTCGCGCAGATCGAACTCCTCCTCGTAGACCCAATCGGAGGTCCCGTTGATCAGCTTCTCGGTCCCGTCGCTCGTCA
>CANPVY010000262.1 GCA_947581845.1 uncultured bacterium
GACCGAGGTTGAGGCGGCGGGGATCGAGTTCCTGAAGCCGCAGGAGCCTCTACAGTTGCCGGAGCGCTAGGAACGTCGGCGTCAGGGGGTGCTCGCTCCGCGCACGCGCCGCCGCCGATCGGCGACCGCACCATCCGGGTGAGCTCGCACGCTAAGCTCGGCACCCCCTGACGGCCTCCCTGAGAACGGGGGCCGGTTACGCCTCGCTCAGAAGCCCGGCCCGACGTTGAACAACGCTCCGAAGCCCAGCACAAACTGCTCACCGCCGTCCAATTCGAAACGTAGCTCGCCGAATGGGGTGACCGGGCCGGCGTTGTACTTGATGCCACCCAGCAGGTTGATGCCAACCTCGGTGTCAGACATATCAATCAGATCGCTGTCAACTGACGCGTGCGCGATGTTGATCCCCGCACCCGCGTAGGGCGTGAGCATCGGGACCTGCACCGGGATCCGGTAGACCACGTTCGTGTTCAGCTCCCAGTAGGTGACGTCCACGCCCGGTGCGTCCTCGTCGGGGAAGAAGTAGTCGAACGTGCCGATGGCCTCGAGCGGGACCTGCTCGAAGGGTAGCCCGAGCACGACCCGGCCGCCGAGACCGAGGTCGAAATCATCGGCCCAGCTCAGCTGGCCGCCCAGGTCCAGCTGGGCATAGGCTGCACTCGGGACGAGCACGAAAGCCGCGAGACACACGGCGACAAGCAACCTTCTCATGGAAGCCTCCTGAGTTGAGGTGCGCCGGCCGCTCACCAGGCAGAACCGCCGCCGGGTAGTGGCACTAGACACCAGGTTACACTTGCCGGGAACCGCTGCAGCAGGGGATGGGGCAGAAGGAGCGCGGACTGGCGCCAAGATGGCGGGTGTTGTGGCGCTGCGTCAAGCATGTCGACGTGGAGCGGGCGGTGGGCATTGACGGAGCGCCGTACCGCCGATATAGTTGCTGGTACCAACTAAGTCCGGGAGCAGCCGTGCCACGAATCGCGACCTCGAAAGCCCGAGATCCCTCTGCGGCCGCCGCCGGGGCTGGGAAACCCTCGGATCCGCTCCTCGACGGCGACACGCTCGAGCTTCACCGGGTGCTCTCCGAGCTCAAGCGCGTTTACCAGTTCCGTGATCGCGACCGTATCTGCTGCTACGACATCTCGGTTACGCAGTGGTTCGGCCTCGACGCGCTGGCACGTGGAGACAGGCTGACGCTGAACGAGCTGGCTGCGGCGCTCTACCTGGACAAGAGCACGGCCAGCCGCGTGGTGGATGCTCTGGAGCGGAAAGGGTACGTGCGGCGTACGCCGCATCCGGAGGACGGGCGCGCGCTGGCGCTCGGGTTGACGCCCACAGGCAAGCGGTTGCACCGCCGCATCGAAGAGGATCTGCTGGCGCAGGAGCGGCGCCTGCTGTCGGAATTCGATCACGAGGTCCGCCGCTCGATGGTTCAGCTGATCGGTCGCCTGAGAGACGCGGCTGTGGCGCGCCTGGCCGCTGGCGGCGGCCGGTGCTGCAGCGCGGAGTGAGTGAGCCGGATGGGCGTGAGCGGTCGAGTAACGATCACGTGAGCTATCATGTAGCGATCATGTGCTATCAGGTGGCTATCATGTGCCTATCAGGTAAGGATCATCTATCGAGAGAAAGACATGAGCGATAGCAACGAGATTCGTGATGCGGTTCGCCGGCGCTACGCGGCCGCGGCGCGTCGAGCGCTGGAGGTCGAGCCAGCGAGCTGTTGTCCACCGGGTTGCTGTGGTGATGCAGGGGCGGACACGACGGATGTCTACGGGAGCGCGGAAAAGGATGTGATCTCCCGTGATCTCTATGCGGCGGATGAGATGTCGCAGGTTCCGGAGGCGGCGGTGCTCGCGTCCCTCGGCTGCGGCAACCCTGCGGCCTTGGCCGAGTTGAGACCGGGCGAAGTCGTCCTCGACCTGGGTTCCGGCGGTGGCATCGATGTGCTGCTTTCCGCGCGCCGCGTCGGGCCCGCGGGGATGGCGTACGGGGTGGACATGACCGATGAGATGCTCTACCTGGCTCGCCGTAACCAGAGGGAGGCAGGGATCAGCAACGCCGAGTTCCTCAAAGGCAGCATCGAGGACATCCCGCTTCCTGACGGGAGCGTGGACGTAATCATCTCCAACTGCGTGATCAACCTGTCTACGGACAAAGACCGGGTGCTGCGCGAGGCGTTTCGCGTCCTGCGACCCGGCGGTCGCTTCGCCGTTTCCGATGTGGTGGTTCAAGGGCGGATCCCCGAGGCGGTCCCCCGCAGCATCGAGGCGTGGGTCGGGTGCCTGGCGGGTGCGCTGCACGAGGAGGAGTACGGGAGAAAGCTCAGGGCTGTGGGCTTCACCGACATCGAAGTCGATATCGCCCGGGTCTACGGCGCTCAGGACTTGCAGGAGCTGGACCGCGCGTTTGGCGTGGAAGTTGTAGAGAGCTGGCTCGCGGAAGGGCGCTTCTGCTCCGCGTTCATCCGCGCACGGCGTCCGATCTAGAACACAGCGCGAGCGCACCGTGATCGTTGCACGCTGAGCGGGTGAGTGCTAATGTGCCCGCGCCTGGTAAGCCGAATCTCAGCCGAATCTGCCCAGATCGGCCTGTCGTAGGGTATGCCATGAGATCACCAGTCGAAGCCGGCGTTCCGACGCTCTGCCTGAGCCTATTCTGGGTCTTCGTGGCCTTAGTCTCTCTCGTCCCGCTGGCCTCGGCTCAGGAACCCCAGGACACCGTACCGCCCGATACGGTCTTCCTTGTGGAGGAGATCACCGTCCGCATCGCTCGGCCCGTCGCCACAGCCGGTGGCGCCAGCGCGGTGACCGTGTCGATTGACTCACTGCGGGCGGCACCGTCGCCGACGCTGGAAGAGGTGCTGCGAGACGTGCCGCTGATCCAGATCCGCGAGAACTCGCGGGGCGAGGCGCAGCCGCAGCTGCGGGGCATGGAGTCACGGAATGTGGCGGTCCTGGTGGACGATGTGCCGCTCACGCTGGGCTGGGATAACCGCACCGACCTCTCGGTCATTCCGCTCACCTCGGCGCGGGAACTGACGTTGGTGCGGGGCCTCTCGTCGGTGCTACACGGGCCCAACGCGCTGGGCGGAGTGGTCATGGTCGCGCTCGGCGATGGGCCCAGGATCCCGCGCGATATCCGGCCCCTGCAGCTCACAGCGGGCGTGGACCATCTCGGTGGTAGCGCGTTGGCGTTGGGGCTGGCGACCGTAGTGCGGGGCACTGCCGGGGATCTGCTGCTGCGGGCGGGCGGCGGCTACCGTGAGCGCTCGGCGACGCCGCTGCCGTCGGATGTACGTCAGCCGGCGCCGGGCAACCAGGATAAGCGCCTGAACAGCGACTTCGAGCAGGCCAACGGCTACCTCGTTGCCCGCTATAGGGCCCAAAGCGGCTTCTGGAGTTCCTTATCCTCCTTCGGTTTCGTGGCCGAGCGTGGTGTGCCCCCGGAGTTGCACATCGCCGAGCCGCGGCTCTGGCGCTACCCGAGGACGGCGCGCTGGGTGACCGCGCTGTCCGCCGGGACGGGCTGGCGGGAGACGCCGCTCGGCGAAGGCGATCTGGAGGCGAGCCTCGGGCTCGACTTCGGCGAGACCGAGATCGACACTTACGAGAGCCTGGCGTACGACTCCATCTCCGGCGGCGAGTCGGGCGACGACCGGACGCTTTCGCTGCGCTTGCTGGGCGACCATACGCTGGGCCCGGGGATTCTGCGCGGCGCCCTCACCCTGGTGGAGACCCGCCACATCGAGGTCATCGGTGACGAAGATCCCAATACTTACAAACAGCGGCTCTGGAGCCTGGGCCTTGAGGTCGAGCAGCCGATCGGCGGGCGCGGACAGGCGTCGCCGCGGGCCAGGGTGAGCGTGGGCCTGAGCGTGGATGGGTCCGACACACCGGAAGTGCCGGAGCCCATCCCCCCACGTGATCCCATCTGGGACTGGGGCGCCCGGGCCGGCGGGACACTGGCACTGGGCGCGGGAAACGTCTTGCTCAACGCCGGCGTCAGCCGCCGCGTCCGCTTTCCGGCACTGCGCGAGCTGTACTCGGGCGCGCTGGGCAAGTTCGAGCCGAATCCGGACCTCGGTCCGGAGGTGCTCGCCGTGGCGGAGCTGGGCGTCACTGCCCAGGTCGGGAACCTG
>CANPVY010000263.1 GCA_947581845.1 uncultured bacterium
GGCACAACCATAGAGGCTGGCGACTGCTAGGCACCAATCAGCGATCTGTTGCCACTGGATCACGCACACTGCATGTTGCTCTAGGACACCTCTACTCGCCTCCAAGCCACACATAGTCAAACCGCTGGAGGCCAGAATGTCCCGTCTCCAGACCGTCGGCGACTACGTCCGGAGCTACCCGCTGCCAGCTGGTTCCCGGGGCGGCTTCTATGATGTGGCCGTACAGGCCTGCTGCTGGTGCACATCGATCTGTTCCCGTCGAGAAGCAATCTACATTCCGTGTTTCCTGATCGAGAAACCAACGTGTAGGCCGTAGGTTGCCCACCGCCAGCTGGGCTTTCATGTTAGTGACCGACTCTGGGAGCGTTCATGAACGGTCAGCCGTTAGTCTTCAGCAGCCTCGTGCCCGAGGAGTACCGGAGTTCACGAGCTGCACGCCGTGTCATGTGGGCAATCGTCGCCCTGCACGGCGCGCTACTCCTCCTCATGCTGCCGGACTACTACGCCGACAACGACCTGGGCTTCCATATCTCCCTGGCGCGCCAGTACGCCGAACACGGCACCTACTTCTGGGACCACCTGAACTGGGCGCCGACGGGACGGCCCAACCTGCAGGGGCCGCTCCTGCACGTCGCGATCGCGGGCCTCGGGCTACTCCTCGGTGGAGACGGGTGGGCGTTCGTACGCGCGTTCTCGCTTCTCGCCATCTTCCAGTGGGCAGCGGCGATGTTCACGGCGGTGTTCTTCGCCAGGCGGTTCGGTGGCGACCGGGCGGGGCTGTTCGCGGCAGCGCTGCTGGCCGGGAGTATTTACTCGGCCGCCTCGTTCTTCACCGGCGTCCCGTCGGGGTGGATCTTCGTCCTGACGCCATGGGCGATCTGGTTCTTTCTGCAAGAGCGCTACTGGCTTTCGGCCCTCTTCACGGCCGCCGTGATGTATGTGCACCTGGGTGGCTCAGCGGTGGCGCCGTTCGGCGTGTTCCTCGCGGCCGTGCTCACCCGGCGCTGGCGGGGGCTCGTCGAGGTCGGGCTCATCACGGCGGTGCTGACCTCCCCTTACCTGTTCCACTTTCTCAGGCACCTGGACTGGTATACGGGCCACCGCGGCCACGTGGCTGGTTCGGTGGCCAGGCTCATCTACGTGCTCGCGGTTCCGGGGCTGATCTGGCTGGCGACGCAGCCACGTCGCGGGCTGTTCCTCCTGGTCTGGGCGGTCGCTCCTGTCGCCTGGCTGTTCCAGGACGCCCTGCGGTTCTTCCTTCAGTCGACGGTAGCAGCGGCGGCTATCGGCGGCGTGTTCTTCGCGTGGCTGATCCACCGTTACGCGGGCCGGCGACTTCGCACGGCGCTCGCGGCCGGCCTGGTTGCGCTGGCCACGGTCTTCCCCCTCTCGATACCGAGCTTGCCGGTCGAGATCGCCTGGGCCACGGGCTACGGCTTCCCTCGGGAACTGGACTGGAATGAGGCTGAGGCCCTGGCCCGGATTGTGGCTGAGGCCGAACTCGAGGACGAGATCTTCTCCACTTACTACAATTCGCTGTGCGGGGCCATGTCCGTGTTCACGCCGGTGAGGCAGCAAGGCGGGCATTGGGGCGAAGTCCGACCGCCCGTCGACCCGGCCGCCGAGCTCTCCGCCGGTGACAAGGTGTACCTGCTGCCTATCCCGCCGGAAGACGAGCTGTTGGACCGGCTGGGTGCTGCCGGGCTGATCCGCGTTTTTGGAGGAGGCAACGAGACGTCAATCGTGACGCTGGGAGAGCCCCGTCCCCTCGAGGAGACCGCGCCCTTCGTTGCAGACGTAGTCCACGACGAAGCGATGTGGCTGGCGCAGAACGGCGTTCCCAACACGATGCCGCCCCCGGCAGACATCTTCTCCGACCCGGACGCGCTCCCCGCCCGGCGTAGCCAGATGGCAGTGCAGAAGACCCACGCCGGGCGCATCCAGCTCGCGGTCCTGCTCTATGCACTCGCTACTGAAGCGGACCATCCTGACGTAGCGGCTGGCGTGGGGCGGTCCGCACACGGCTGGGGCAGCGTCGCGAACTTCATCGGCGACGAGACGGCGATCGACTACGTGGACGAGGCCCGCTTCGAGGTATTTCGGGAGAACCTCCGGCGCTTCGCCGAGGAGGTCCTGATCCTTGAGTCCCAGCTCCTCCCGTCCCCGGAGTTGGATGAGGCGACCGACCGGCTGTTCGACGAGTTCTTCTGATGGCCGTCTCGGGTTAAGCCACCTGTCCATTCGCGCCTGCACCGCATGGATCTCGCTGTCTGAGTGCGGGTGCGTGCTGTCCACTTACCGCAACCCTGTCCCGCTCACCAGCCAGGTACTGCCTCTCACCGCAAACGTCTGTCTCTCCTCCCGGTCATGCCCTGACATTTGAGTTTGAATCGGACTCGTACCGATGTTAGTATGGAGGACCGGCTTCACTCCGTCGCCGCCTTTTTGCAGAGACGTAGTTGCGCAATTCCTTTTGCGATCTCAACAGTACGCCGTGTCGATTCGGCAGGCCCCGGCTTGTCAGCGACTGGTCCCCAGCGGCGGTGAATTGCGCCGATTCGGTGCAGGGTAAACCGACTTGCGAGCGCTTCGCGGCGCCCTTTGCTTTTTTGTTATCGAATCGCGGAACGCTTTTGCCGCGACACGGATCCGGTTCTGTGACACGTTTGGGGGGATCGGCCGGTGTTTGCTAACTCACTACCTTTGTATCTGCGGCAACTGGACCGTCGGCGGGGAGCGCTCTCGATAGGCGCTATTGCCGTGACGGCTTTGGCAGCCTTGAGCCTCGCCTCGGCAGGGGTCCTCTACCTGGGCACGGTTGGGTCCAGCAGGCCCGCCTCTCTTGGAGAAGCCCTGGTGATGGGCATGTCCGACTGGCTTGTCTGGCCTGCCCTCATACCGGCCGTCGTCTGGCTCTCACGCGAGTTCCCCATCGGGCGCTCTCGTTGGGCCTCGGGTTTCCTCGTCCATTTGATGGCCAGCACGGTGGTCGCTTTGACGGCAATCGCTGTGACGTTGGGGATCTGCGCTATGGGCGGACTGCCCTATCGCAGCTCGGCGCTCTGGGAAGTGAAGCTTAGCGCCATCGGGGAGTGGTTCCACTTCGGATTCCTGGTGTACTGGGTAATCGTTGCCGGAGTTCACGCCGTGGATTACCATCGAGGATTGCGATACCGGGAGGTGGAGTCGGCGCAAATTCAGACCCAGCTCGCACGCGCCCAGCTCCAGGCGCTGCGTATGCAACTCCATCCGCATTTCCTGTTCAACACTCTACATACGGTCGCGACGTACGTGCGAGACC
>CANPVY010000264.1 GCA_947581845.1 uncultured bacterium
TGCGCCAGGCCGAGCGGCCCCTCGCGGTAGTGGACGAAGGCGGGCTGGGCGTTGAGCAGGTCGGATCCACCCGCGGTGGAGTAGCGGACATGGCCGATGGCGGTGCGGCCGCGCAGCTCACGCAGTTGGTGCGGCTTGATCGCCTCGGCAACCAGCCCCATCTCCTTGTGCAGCCGCGCCGTGCCATCGTCGTCGACGGTCAGGATGCCGGCCGATTCCTGCCCGCGATGCTGAAGGGCATGGAGCCCGAGGAAGGTGAGCTCGGCGGCCGCCTCGTGGCCGGAGACGCCGAAGACACCACACTCCTCGTGCATTGACCTGTCCAGCACATTCAGGCGCTTGTGTACCGTTTGGCTCACGATTTCACACCGCATGCTCAACCTGTCTCAAATCGCCGATCTCGAGTACAGATGAAATGATAACAGGCAGGGATACCGGCTTCCAGCCCGAGTAGGGGATGGCAGGATCCGGCCGCACGCCTCGTCGGCTAGCGTGGGCGATGGCCTGGCAAAGAGAACCGGCCGTCCGCGTGGCCTGGGAGAGAGAAGTGACGGGGGATCGCCGGATCGCCGGCCACTCGGGAGTGACTCAGCGGATGCTGGCGGTGTCGGCCCGGGCGGTGTCTGCCTGCGCCGTGTCGGCTACGACCGTGTCCGGCTCAGCCGGTGCGACGGGCGGCGGCGCCGGGCGCACCTCGACTGCTTCGACCGCACCGGGGATCTGCAACCGCATACCACCGGGCGTCGGCCTGGGCACGGTCCCCTTCGGCGAGGAACTCTCACCGCCGTACTCGTGCCAGGGTGCGCGCAGCACGGCATCGACGACCTGACTGTTCCGGAAGATCACCAGATCGGGGAAGCCGCATTCCGGCTCGCAGCGGTTGTCGTAGAAGTAGTAGGTGAACGACCCCCTGGCAGCGGTGCCCCGGGGCTCGCCGAAGACGCCTTTCACCTCGCCCTCGGTCATCCCCGGCTGGATGGTTCGCACCTCTTGCGCCATCGCCGCGCTCGCCAGCAGGGTGGTCGCCGCCAGCGCGAACGTGCACCGTGCCGCTCTCCTGATGCCCATTCTAGATCCCCCTCTCGTTCACGGTCACGGCTCAGCTCTTACCTGAGGATTCCTCGTCGTTCCCGGAGCTTCTGGCCGGGTTGCCGGACGGGGAGCGGTTCGCCCAGTGCGGTCGCATGTCTTCGTACTCCAGATCCCGCTCCTCTGTTTCCTCTTCCTCGGCAGCCAGCTCCTCGCTCAGCGGGTCGCGATCAGGCGAGCGATCGAGAAGCCCGAGCGCCACCGCCCGCGCGACGCCGTACGTGATATAGGTCAGTCCGACGGGGAAGATGACCAGCTGGGGCTCCCAGAGGAGCAGCACGACACCGGCCAGCAGGCCAGCGATGGCAAAGCGTCCTTTGGGATTGCTGAGGCCGAGTCGGGGGAATGCCGGATAGAGTACGTGGCTCAGCATTAACCCAGCCACTACAATCATACCACCACCGATGATCTGAGTCCATGGCCAGCCGGAAAGGTGCCCAGCGAAGAAGGGCGTCTGGCTGAAGGGGTAGAAAGCGGACAGGGTGACGCCAGCCATGGGTGAGGGCAGGCCGTGGAAGTGATGGTGCGCCTTGCCACCCTGCTCGATGTTGAAGCGCGCCAGGCGCAGCGCCACAGCCCCGACGTAGATGAAGGCCAGTGCCCAGCTCCAATCCCCGCTCTCCAGCAGCAGCTTGTAGATGAGGATCGCCGGCGCGACGCCGAAGCTCACCAGGTCGACGAGGGAATCGAGCTCGACACCGAACGGGCTGCCGGTTCGCGAAAAGCGCGCCATGCGGCCGTCAAGCGCGTCGGCCACACCCGCGAGGAAGATCAGCCAGGCGGCGAGGCTGTAGTCCCCGCGCAGCGCTGATACGATCGCCCAGAACCCGAAGAAGAGGTTACCCAGGCTGAATGCGCTGGGAAGGATGACGATGCCGCGCCGCCACCTGCTCTCGTCCGCCGGGCTTCTGCTGATCATGAATCCGCTGGCTCAGCCGGGCAGACGGGCGATGACGGTGATCCCGCCCTTCGCTCGCTGACCGAGGCTCACGCTGAGGGTTGCGGACCGGGGCAGGTAGACGTCGACGCGGGAGCCGAAGCGAATGAGCCCCATGCGCTCGCCCTGCAGCACGCTGTCACCCAAACGTGCGTAGCTGACTACGCGCTTCGCCGCCAGACCGGCGATCTGGCGCACCAGGATGGCATGGCGATTCCCCTGTATTCCGGTGGAGGCGCGTTCGTTGGAGTGGCTGGCCGAGCTGCGCCAGGCCGGCTCGAAGCGTCCGGGCTCGTAGCTGCGGTGCGTGACGTCACCGGAGACGGGGTAACGGTTGACGTGGACATCGAGAAGCGACAGGAAGATCGAGACGCGCAGTGCCTCACCGTGCAGATAGGAGTCCTCCTCGGTGACGCCGATGTCGACCACCCTCCCGTCCGCGGGTGAGAGGATGAGCTCCGGGCCTCGCGGGCCATCTCGCTCGGGGTCGCGGAAGAAGGCAGTCAGGGCGAGAGCGATGGCCGTCACAGCCGTGGCGAGGATCCAGAGTGGCGTGCCGCCGCGCAGGGCGGCGGCGCCCCACAGGACGGCAGCCGGAATGGCTGCGGCAGCTATGAACGGGTAGCCCTCCCGGGCCACTGGCACTCGCATGAGCTACTCCTCCCAAGCTAACTCGATGATAGCAGAGGCTGGCCAGTGATCAACCGGTAGGCCTCCAGATAGCGCTTCGAGGTGCTCTCGACGACCTTGGTTGGCAGCGGCGGTGGTGGGGGCTGCTTGTTCCACTCCCCCTTGGCGACCAGCAGATCGAGGAAGTCACGCACGGGCTGCTTGTCGAACGACTGCTGGCTCCGTCCGGGCTCGTAACCCTCGCGCAGCCAGAAGCGCGATGAGTCAGGTGTGACGAGCTCGTCGATGGCGAGCATCTCACCTTCCTCCGCCACGCCGAACTCGAACTTCGTGTCGGCGATGATCACGCCGCCCTCCAGCGCGATGTCACGGGCGCGTTGATACAGCCGCAGGCTCATATCGCGAAGGGT
>CANPVY010000265.1 GCA_947581845.1 uncultured bacterium
GGACTCGGCGGGAAAGCTGATCGGCGATCTGCGCCGGGTTGCCATCGAGGCGTGTCGTGCGGTGGGATTCCGCTACGTGACACTGGCGCTCGGGTAGCTTCGCGTTTATGCGGCTGTTCATAGCGATCAATCCGACTGCCGACGAAAGGGCGCGGCTGGCCGAGGCCTCACGCGAGCTGCGTGAGTCGCCGTACCCGGTTCGCTGGGTGACGCCCGATAGCGTGCACCTGACCCTGAAGTTCCTGGGCGAAGTTCCGGAGGCGCGGGTACCGGAGCTGTCGTCGTCGGTGGGTGAGGCGGTGAGAGGGACGGCCGCGTTCCAGATGGCGGTGAGCGGTTTCGGTGCGTTCCCATCGCTGCGCCGGCCGCAGGTCGTCTGGGCCGGCGTGAAGCCGAACTCGACGCTGGGGACGCTGCAGGAGGCGGTGGAGGAGGCGATGGCGCTGCTCGGCTTCGAGCGCGAGACGCGAGCGTTTCACCCGCACCTGACCCTGGGCCGCGCACAGCGACGCGCAGGGCCGGCGGAGTACAGCGGGCTCGATGAGCTGATCAAGCGACTGACGTACGAGGACACTTACCCGGTCCGCGCCGTCGATCTGATGCGGAGTACGCTCAGGCCGAGCGGCGCGGTCTATGACGTCATCCACAGGGCGGAGTTGGTGTCTCAAGCGGGGTGAGGGGCGGATGCGTGGCTGCATATCGACCATCGGTTGCGGGACGTTGCTGGTGGCAGGGATCGTGGTCGGCTGGTTCGCTCGTGACGAGATCCGAGAGTTCCTGGCACGGGTCACTGATAGGGCACGTGGCGAGATCGAGCTGGCGGCGTCGCCAGCACGTGGGCTCGCCCAACGTGCCGAGGCGAAGATCGTCGCGCTGGGGCAGGGTGAAGTCGATGAAGCGGTCTTGACTGCGGAGGAGCTGGACGGCTGGATCCGCTACGGGTTGCAGGGTTTCTTCCCTGAGTACTTGTGCGACGTTACGGCGGACATTGAGGACGAGCGGCTCGTGTTGGCGGGCCGGGTGGCGACGGACCGGGTGCCGGGGATCGAGCGGCTCGGCCCGGCCGTCGCCCTGGTCGGCGATACGGCCAGCGTGACGCTGCGTGGCCGGTTGGATGGCCTGCGGCCGGGTTGCGGTGTGCTCTTCGTCGATGCCGTGCAGATCGGGCTGGTCCCGTTGCCTGAAGCTGTACGGGATCAGTTGCTGACCGGGTTGAAGGGCGGAGCGGCGGGCGACCTGCCGGTCAACGCAGTCGCGTTTGAGCTGCCGCCCTTCGTGACCGATGTGGGAGTGCGCGGCGATCGGGTCGTCTTGCGGAGCTCGCTTCGGAGTCGGCGCTGACGGTGTTTGGTGGCGCGCGTCGGACGTGTTAAGTTCAGACGCAGGCGCGAAGAGAGGATCATCTGGCGAGCTGAGAGGTACGAGTAGAGGGCGTCGCGGAATCGAGTGACCCTGGCCAGGGGCACTAGCGCGGGAGCTGATGGCGAAGAGGCGAGTCAAGACAGGCCTACGTCGGCAGCGCGTGCCGCGGGGAGCGCAACGCGAGGATCGCTCCCGCGGACCGGCGCAGCGCCTCGGTCGTTGGCTGTGGGACTGGGCGAAGTCGATCTCAGTGGCGCTCCTGCTGTTCCTCCTCATCCGCACCTTCGCCATTGAGACGTTCACGATCGACAGCGGCTCCATGGAGAGCACCTTGCTGGTGGGCGATTTCCTGGTCGTCAACAAGGCTGCCTACGGGGCAGAGCTGCCGTTCACGGACATTCGTCTTCCCGGGCTCGGGACCCCGGGACGCGGCGATGTCGTTGTGCTGGAGCCGCCGCTCGACACCTGGCAAGCGCCGTACGTGAAGCGGATTGTAGGTCTGCCGGGTGAGCGGCTTGCGATGCGCGCCGGGGCGTTGTACGTGAATGGCGTGCGCCAGCACGAGCGGTACGTGCAGCGGATAGAGCCGGCTGGCGACTACTACGATCGCCGGTTCGAGTGGCAGCGCGGCTACCTGGCGCCAGGCGTCGAGGTGGCGACGTATAAGCCGACGCGTGACAATTGGGGCCCGATACGCGTACCCGCGGGCAACTACTTCGTGATGGGCGACAATCGCGACAACTCCGAGGACTCGCGGCACTGGGGTTTCGTCGATCGGGCCTTGATCAAAGGGCGACCTTTGATCATCTACTATTCGTTCGACCGTAGCAGGCTCCGGCTCGTACCGTGGTTGACCGAGGTCAGGTGGGAACGCATAGGTGACCTGATTCAGTAGGTCGCCTGCAACCACTGGCTGAACAGGGGCCGATTCACAGGGAAACACATCCGATGGCGAAGAAACGAGATCGATCAAGAGACAAGCAGCAGCAGGGAGCGGGGCGGCGGCAGAGCGGCCGCCGGGCGGAGCCGGCGACCACGGGACGCTGGCTCTGGGAGTGGGTCAAGTCGATCTCCGTCGCGATCGTGCTGTTCCTCGTCATTCGGACTTTCGCAGTGGAGGCCTTCAAGATACCGACCGGCTCGATGGAACGGACGCTGCTGGTCGGGGACTTCCTGCTCGTCAACAAGGCGGTATACGGTGCCCAGGTACCGTTCACCAGCCTTCGCTTGCCCGCCTTTGACCGCCCGGAGCGACGAGATATCGTCGTCTTCGAGTTCCCGCTCGATCCGTCGAAGAACTACGTGAAGCGCGTGATCGGGCTGCCGGGCGACACGGTTGCGATGCGCGCCGGTGAGCTTTATGTGAATGGGCAGCGTCAGCGGGAGTCGTACGTGCGCCACACGCAGCCCGACGGCAACTACTACGATCCCCAGTTCGAATGGCAGCGCGGCTACCTGGCACGGAATATCGATCGTGCTCGCTATCACCCGACACGTGACGATTGGGGTCCCGTCATCGTCCCGGAGGGGAAGTACTTCGTGATGGGCGACAATCGCGACAACTCCCAGGATTCCCGCTACTGGGGTTTCGTCGATCGGACCTTGATCAAAGGGCGACCTTTGTTCATCTACTACTCGTTCGACCGCAGCAACCTGCGACCGTTGCCGTGGTTGACCGAGGTGCGGTGGGACCGGGTAGGGAACCTGGTCCGCTAGATCTGTCGCGAGCGGGAAGTTCGGCTGAATCCTTAGCGGCACAAGGGTTTCGCGATTGAGTCGAGAGGCGCACGAGCCCAAGCCTGACAGCGGGAATGTGAATGATCGGTCCGTCGAGCGCGCCAAGCTCTTTGGCGTGTTCGCACCGACCCATCGCGCGCTCACTCCGCCGGGCTCGCTGGATCAATACTTGAGGGAAATCAGCGCCTACCCGCTGATCGACCGGCAGGAAGAGGGCGAGCTCGCGAAACGCATCCGGCGCGGTGACCGGGAGGCCCTCGAGAAGCTCGTCAACTCGAACCTGCGCTTCGTCGTCTCGATCGCCAAGAAATACCAGAACCAAGGCGTCGCCTTGGCTGACCTCATCAATGAGGGCAATCTCGGCCTGATACGTGCGGCGGAGAAGTTCGACGAGACGCGCGGTGTGAAGTTCATCAGCTACGCGGTCTGGTGGATTCGCCAGGCTATCCTGCAGGCGCTCGCCGAGCAGTCACGTATCGTCCGCGTGCCCCTGAACCGGGCCGGTGAGCTGCACCGCATCGGCAAGCGGTCAAGCGCCCTGGTCCAGGAGCTGGGGCGGGAGCCGACAGTCGGCGAGTTGGCCGAGGGGCTCGATGTGGACGCGGACGAGCTCTACAAGACGATGTCGATCGCCATGGCCCACCTCTCCCTCGATGCCCCCCTCGTCCCAGGCGAGGACAACAAGTTGCTCGATTACCTGCCCGACGAGTACCGCCCCGGGCCTGAGCAGGAAGCCTTCGAGAAGGCACTGAGGACCAATGTCGAGGCCGCTCTCTCGACGCTGAAGCCGCGGGAGGCCAAGATCCTGCGCCTCTATTACGGGCTGGATGGGGAGGAGGCGATGACGCTGGAGGAGATTGGCCAGCAGCTAGGGGTCACCCGCGAGCGGGTACGCCAGATCAAGGAGCGGGCCCTGGCGCGGCTGCGGCACGTCTCGCGAGCGCGCTCGCTGGAGAGCTTCCTGGGCTAGGCCAAAAGCCCCCCGCAGCTGGCGAATTTCCTTGACATAGCAGCAGTCCCGGGCTATGCTACTCCGCTGTTCCCGAAACCGCTGAGACGCGCCGCGGACCTCTGCCCCGCGGCGGAGCACATACTTTGCGAGCAACGGCATGGCGGAGCTGTTGACCAAATCGATGAAGACAACGGTGGCCAAGCCGGCCGAGGTCAGCCGGCGCTGGTATCTGGTGGACGCCGATGGGGTGGTGCTCGGCAGGTTGGCCGCCCAGGTAGCGCACGTTCTGCGAGGCAAGCACAAGCCGATCTACACGCCGCACGTGGACTGCGGTGACGGCGTGATCGTCATCAATGCGGCCCGCGTGCGGCTGACCGGAAAGAAGCCGTCGCAGAAGCTGTACTTCCGTCACAGCGGCTACGTGGGTGGGGCCAAGCTGGTGCCGTTCAAGCGGATGCTGGAGCGGCGCCCCGAGTTCGTGATTCGGCGGGCGGTCCGCGGTATGCTGCCGAAGACCGCGCTGGGCCGGCAGATGGTGAAGAAGCTGCGCGTATATGCCGGACCCGACCACCCGCACCAGGGGCTGGCCACCGAGCCGCTGAAGATCGACAGCTAGCGGCGAGCTCCCACCAGTGGGTAAGTCAGGGACATGATCGGTAAGAAGCTCGAGGATGGACGCGTCCATGCAGTGGGTCGCCGGAAGACTTCCGTCGCACGCGTCTACATGAAACGGGGAAGCGGGGAGTGGCGAATCAACGGTCGTCCGCTCTCGGACTATTTCCCGCGTGGAGCGTATCAGGCGATCCTGGAGAAGCCGTTCCGTGCCACCGACACGCTCGGCGAGTACGATGTGTTGGTGAACGTGAGGGGCGGCGGTCTCACGGGCCAGGCAGGCGCGATCCAGCTGGGCCTCGCCCGCGCTCTGCTGGTCGAGGATGAGGACCGGCGGTCGGCGTTGCGGCGGGAGGGTCTCTTGACCCGGGATCCGCGGCGCGTGGAGCGCAAGAAGTACGGGCAGCCAAAAGCGCGCAAGCGGTTCCAGTTCAGCAAGCGCTGAGCGTGCGCATGAGTCTAACGAACGAGGTGATATGCCAGTAGAGCTCGAAGATCTGCTGCAAGCCGGAGTACACTTCGGTCACCAGACCCGTCGCTGGAACCCCAAGATGCGGCGCTACATCTTCGCGGAACGTGGCGGCATCTACATCATCGATCTACAGAAGACCCTCAAGGAGCTCGAGCGGGCCAAGGAGCTGATCCGGCAGGTTGTACATCGAGGCGAATCGGTGCTGTTCGTCTGCACGAAGCCGCAGTTGCGTGAGATCGTGCAGGCCGAGGCCGACCGCTGTGGTGCCTTCTATGTGACCGAGCGCTGGCTGGGCGGGATGCTCACGAATTTCCAGACGATCAAGAAGAACATTCGGCGGCTGAAGGAGCTCGAGCGTGGGGCAGAGGAGGGTGCGTTCGAGTTCTACACGAAGAAGGAACAGCTCCTGCTGGACCGCGAGCGGCAGAAGCTCGACCGCTACCTCTCGGGGATCAAGAACATGGCGCGACCACCTGGCTGTCTCTACGTGGTTGATGCCCGTAGGGAGGAGATCGCGGTGGCCGAGGCTAACAAGTTGGGTATCCCGGTCATCGCTATAGCGGACACGAACGCCGACCCTGACGTACTCACGGTCGCGATTGCCGGGAACGACGACGCGATTCGCTCGGTGTCCCTGATCACGGGCGAGATCGCCGATACGGTGGAAGCTGCAATCAAGGAGGTACCCGAGGAATTGCGAGTTGCGGCCGCTGAGGAGGAAGAGGAGGTCTTCACCTACTCGAGCGACGCCGCAGTGGCGGTGACGGAGCGTGGCACGTCCCGGCGGCAGCGCAAGCGGCGCCGACCGCGACCGGAGGTGATCGCGGCTCACCGCGTGACGCCGGATGGCGAGGGCGGGGAAAGCGAGGGCCCGGCCGAGGAGGATGAGGGAGGGCGAGCCGAGACTGAGGATAGCAGCGAGGACTGAGCGCGCCGGCGGGGCCACTTCGGTGGCCCCTTTTGATGCGCGTGGACCCTATTCCGAACGACGATGAGCCAGATACCAGCTGCAGCGGTCAAAGAACTGAGAGAGCGCACGGGCGCTGGCATGATGCACTGCAAGCGCGCCCTAGAGGAGAGCGGCGGTGATATGGAAGCTGCCGTGGAATGGCTGCGCAAGAAGGGAGCGGCGGCGGCGGAGAAGCGGGTGGGCCGCGAGGCGCGGCAGGGCATCATCGAATCCTATATCCACCATTCTCGCAACATCGGTGTGCTGGTCGAGTTGAATTGCGAGACTGATTTCGTGGCCCGGACAAGCGAGTTCCAGGAATTGGCACGCGACATCGCGATGCAGATCGCGGCGGCGGACCCGATCGCCGTCTCCCGTGAGGATGTGCCGCAGGACTTGATCGAGCGTGAGCGGTCGATCTACCTGGCACAGGTGAAGGAACAGCGCAAACCGGAACATGTCGTAGACAGGATTGTGGAAGGCAAGTTGCGCAAGTTCTACGAAGAGCGCACTCTGCTGGAACAGAAGTACGTGAAGAACCCGGACATCACGGTGGCCGGTAGGATATCAGAGGCTCAGGCGAAGATCGGCGAGAGAATTGCGGTCGGCCGCTTTGTGCGATTTCAAGTGGGTCAGTAGGTGGCAAGCTCGAAGCTGAAGTACCGGCGCATCCTCCTCAAGTTGTCCGGCGAGTCCGTGGCCGGCGATGACGGGTCTGGCATATCGCTGCCCGCTATCGATCGCCTCACGGAGGAGATCGTGAAGGTGCACGGCGCGGGCGTGGCATTGGGTCTGGTCGTCGGCGGCGGCAACATCGTGCGCGGCACGGTGGCGGCGCAGGGAGGGATCGACAGGGTCTCGGCGGACTACATGGGCATGTTGGCGACGGTGATCAACGCGCTGGCCATTCAGGATATGCTTGAGAAGAAGAACGTGGACACCCGTGTTCTGAGTGCGATCCGCATGGAGGAGCTGGCCGAGCCGTACATCCGCAGGCGGGCGCTGCGCCACCTCGAGAAGGGCCGAGTGGTGCTCTTTGCAGGCGGGACCGGTAACCCCTACTTTTCGACCGATACGGCCGCTGTCCTGCGGGCCATTGAGATCGAGGCGGAGCTGATCATCAAAGCCACGAAGGTTGACGGCGTGCACTCGGCGGACCCGCTGACCGACCCGACCGCGGAACTGATCCCTGCGATCTCATTCCTGGAGGTGATGACGCGGGAGCTCGGCGTGATGGACGCGACCGCGATCTCGCTGTGTAAGGACAACAACCTGCCTGTGATCGTGCTGAACGTGCAGCGGCCTGGTGCGGTGCTGGCCGCGGCGCGTGGAGAGCGGGTCGGCACGCTGATCTCCGGGGAGGTGGAATCATGACGACGCTGAAAGAGACTCGGGCGCGCATGGACAAGGCGCTGGAGGCGATGCGGCGTGAGTTCGCGTCAGTGCGCACAGGAAAGGCCTCCCCGGCGCTGTTAGAGCATCTCAGGGTCGAGGCCTATGAGACGCAGATGCCGCTCGAGCAGTTGTCCAGCATCAGCGCGCCGGAACCTCGTCTGCTCATCGTGCAACCCTGGGACAAGAACTTGGTGGGCGCGATAGAAAAGGCTATCCGCAGCTCGGATCTGGGGCTCAATCCGTCGAATGACGGAAACGTGATCCATGTGCCGATCCCGCCGCTGAACGAGGAGCGCCGCCAGGAGCTGGTGAAGGTGCTGCATAAGATGGCTGAGGAGGGTCGAGTCTCGCTGCGCACAGCGCGGCGCCTGGCCAACGAAGAGATCAAGTCGCGGATGAAGTCGGGCGAGTTCCCGGAGGATGAGGGCCACCGCGTGCTCGAAGAGATACAGGAACTGACGGACGCCTATGTCGAGAAGATTGACGCCCTCCTCAAATCGAAGGAACAGGAAGTACTCGAGGTCTGAGCTGGTAAGACGTACGATCACGGAACCGGGGAGCGCCGAATTCATGCAGCGTGCGCTTCTCCTCACAGCCGATGCCTTCTGAGCGACTCCAGCGGATTCACCAGCTGAACAAAGCCCAGCTGCCTCGCCACGTTGCGGTCATCATGGATGGCAATGGTCGGTGGGCTTCCGAGCGCGGCCTACCGCGCTACGAGGGGCATCGCGCGGGCATGAAAGCGGTCAGAGAGGCGGTAGAGGGTGCAATCGAAGTTGGGATCGAGTATCTGACGCTGTTCGCCTTCTCGCAGGAGAACTGGCAGCGACCACGCCGCGAGATTGCCTTCCTCATGTCGCTGCTCGAGCGCTACGCCCAGTCCGAGTGCCAGGACCTCGTCGACAACGGCGTGCAAGTCCATGTGATCGGGGAACTTGAGCGCCTGGAGGCCGGTGCGCGCAGGGCGATCGACATGATCACCTCCGCCACCCGTGAGGGAAAGCGTCTGCAGCTCATAGTGGCGATCAGCTACGGCGCTCGCGGCGAGCTGGTCCGGGCAGCGCAGCGCCTGGCCCAGCGGGTGAGCGCAGGGGAATTGAAGCCGCAGCAGATCGACGAGGCGGTCTTCGCCAGCGAGTTGTACACGGGACGTTGGCCTGATCCCGATCTCCTCGTACGCACCTCCGGGGAGTATCGAATCTCCAATTTCATGCTCTGGCAGCTCGCGTACACGGAGCTGTTCACGACGCCGGTTCTCTGGCCGGATTTCACCCGCGAGCACCTCTTCGAAGCGGTTCTCGAGTTCGAGCAGCGGGACCGCAGGTTCGGCAGGGTTTCCAGTTGAATCGCGGCGGCGAGTTGTGGAAGCGCGTGGCGGTCGCTGCGGTCGGGATACCGCTGGCCGTCTCTCAGGGTTACCTGGGCGGCTACTGGCTGGCCGGATTCCTGGCCTTCATGGCCGGCCTGGCGGCCTGGGAGTTTTGCCACATGTATGTTCAGCACGGTCTGCCAGCCGCGCCGGTCGTGGCGGCGCTGCTGGCGCTGGCCTACGTGCTGATCGCCGCTGGCACATCCATTGCAAGTTTCGCCATCTCGATCGCGGTCATGACGCTGGCGGTGGCGACCGCCCTGATGATCATGACGCCACCGCCAGCGCGGCCCGGCGTGACGGTGATGATCACCGTGTTCGGCGCCGCCTACACGGGCGTGCCGCTCGGCTTCGCCGTTTGGCTGCACGCCCTGG
>CANPVY010000266.1 GCA_947581845.1 uncultured bacterium
ATTCGCCTCGTAAATCGAATCCAGCCGGACGCGCAGCGCCTCGATTGCCACAGAATCGACGATCAACTCGTACAATTGCTCGCTCCACACCCTCACATTCCGCCGCACGGCCGCCGCCTCCAGCGGCCCCGGCAACTCGCGCCGCCCGAGCGCTGCCTGCGTCGGCCAGAGAATCGCAGCGGAGCCCCGGAAGACCCCCGTCTTCACCTGGGCGTAGTAGCGCCAGTCGCCGTAGGAATAGCGGACGATCCGGCCTTCGCCGGTCGGTAGGACGAGGCTGGCATGACGGCCATGATCGAGGAGGAGGACGGGCCGTGGCGCGTTCGGCTCCACCGGCGGCACGACGACGGTAGTGCACCCCTCGAAGATTACGAGTGCGGCAACGCCGACGCCGAACATGCGCGGTCTGGATTTGTGCCTCGCCATCAGGCTATGCTTTGCCCGGCCTTTGCCGCACGTGGCGACGCCCATACAGACGGAATCGGGAACCCGCACGATTCACGGGCACCGGTAGGCTGTTATGATGGCGAACGCAGCGAGCCGAGGCCAGGCGAAGTCTACGAATCTGAAGACGTGCTCTATAACGACGGTCCCGCTGGCTATCCTCCGGAGCCCGCCTCCTCGTCGATTCGAAACCGCCGTTCCCTCTCGACGGTCACGGCCGTGGCAAAGTCCGTCAGCTGCAACCGTACGACGTACTCGCCGGGATCGAGCGCCGGCAGTTCCACGGAGAGGTAGTCCATGGCCCTGTCTCCGCTGACCGCCACCACACGCTCCCAGCTCACACGCGGCTCCCGCTCTCGCCCCCGGCTGAAAAGCTCCACCACACCGCGGAGGACCCGCTCCACCACGTTACGCTGTCTCGCATCCTCGACAGCAAGTTCCACCCGATAGCGCGCCAGACCCTCATCGTCCGTGGCAAGACCGTATATCTCGAAGTAGAGATGGACCGGTGCGCCCGACGCGAAACGCAACGTGCGACTCGGCCAGATCCGCAGCTCTTCACGGCGGTCCGGGCTCGGCTCGAGCGGCCGGATCGCATCGGCCAGAAGCAGGTCGGAGACTCTCAGTTCCCCCGGCGGGAAACCTGGAATCTCCAACGACTCGCGCGCACGGGCCGCCGGTCGGGCTCCGCTCTCCGGCCCGATAGTGCGCGCCTCTACGCCGTAGCGGTACTCGGCGGGTTCGAGGTCCAACGTGTAGCTGAGTCCCACCGGCACGTCGGCTACCGCAACGGTGTCGCGGTGGCTCCAGAGCGGGCGGTAGTCCGGATCAAACACAAATATCCCGCCGTGCAGCGCGGTGCCAGGTGCCGCTTCCAGCGAGTCCAGGGGCGGCGCCGCGTAGATCTCGACCCGGGTGAGGTCCGGCTCGCTACCGCGGAAACGCACGAGCTGGTGCGGCATCTCGAATGCCGTGGTCACGGTGACCGGCCGATACAGCTCAGGAGCACGCACTGCGAGCTGATTCGCCTGCCACCTCGCGACGTCAGTCAGCCGCGCGTGCCGATAGGTGAGCGATCCGGCGAAGACAAAGACCGGACCGCGGCGGCCGTAGGACCAGTAGGTACTACGCGGCCCACCATAGGAGCACTGGTACCATCGCCAGGGCCGTCCATAGCGCACCCAGATCTCACCCCGATCGCTCTCCCAGCCGCGACGCCCGGTGGTGGGATCCCCGAACTTGAGCTCCGCCCAGGCCAGCCGGGCATAGTGCTCCAGCCGGCGCTCCTCCACCTCCGTCAGGAAGAGTGGGTCAGCCGAGGTGAAGAAGATGCGAGCTGCCTCCTTACGACCCGAGCTGCCTAGCTCGGCGTAGCGAGCGCGCTGCGCTCGGGTCAGTAGCGGGCTCACGTCCTCGAAGATCAGCCGCTCTCCCGGAGGCAGCAGAGCCAGCGCACGAGCGAAGACACCATCGGCCGCCCGGTCCAACCCCATCTCATGATATCCAAGCGCGAGGAGGAGGTGCGGGCGGGGATCATCCGGCTGCGAGCCGACCAGGCGTCTGGCAAGCCTCAGGTACTCGCCCCATTCGTCCCCGTCGGCCAGATGTCCCAGGAGGCGAAGGCCGGCATCCGCATAGCTCGAATCCGCTTCCATCGTCAGCCAGAAGTGTTCCACCATACGCTGCCGGTCGTCAGATCGGAGGTCGGCGAGCGGAACGGTACCTGCAAGCTGCTCCGCCCACTCCGCCGGGCAGAGGACCGCCTGATCCCTGTGCGGTCGGGACGCCAGTTCGTGGATGGGCAGCATGACGTCGATCCTCGAGCAGGATATCTGCTGCGCCGACCACGGGATCATGACCAAATTCTGGAAGTCCTCCCACCAGGTCTCGTAGATGCGGCCCAGCTCGTAGTGCAGGCGGGCGCGCTTCCCGGGATCGAACTCCTGACCTCTCCGGTTCGCTTCACGCCAGGCCCGCTTGAGGACGCGTTCGGCATCGACACGCATCCCCTGCTTGCGGAGCAGCAGCCCGTACTCCAGCAGCAGCTCCGGATCCGCGCCCATTAACCGCCACGCCTCCCTCAGCAGCTTCTCCGCTTCCTTGCGCTGGCGCCAGCCGCGCTCTAACTCGCTGGAGCGCACGCTGAGCAGCGCGCCGAGGCGCAGGAATCCCGGACCGAAGTCTGGCTCGGCCTCCGTGAGCTCACGCAGTGTGGCTATGGCGGCGAGCGTGTCGCCAGCGGCCAGCTGGGACTGGGCCTGCCGGTAGAGCTCCGGCTCCTCTTGGGCGAGTAACAGTGGTGGGGCGATGGCGGCGGTCACGAGAAGGGCAGCCGCCTTGAGCACCGAGAACCTGTACAGCATTCTCGACCTCCTACAGCATTCTCGACCTCCCGAACGGGCGCAAGGAACTACCTAAGGGTTTCGATGACTGTTGGCTCCCGTCACGGGTGGGGCACACACCGTGCCAGCCAGCTCGACCTGATATCGCCCTATTCTCACTGAACTCTGCGGCTTCGTCCAAGCGGCTGACGGCCCTGTCCGTATGCCTACGACCCGTCGATCGTGTCGAGACGACACACCTGGTTCAGCACGTGCAAAGCTCACCCACTTGGCGCCGGAGACCTGCGAACGATTCTCCACCTTCCGACACCTCTAGCTACCGCGGCTAGCCTCGCTGCCTTCAGAGGTTGGCCCTTCCTGAGTCCGGGATTGCCGTTCCGTCTCGACGGTCTCGCCGGTGGGGAGCTGGGACTGGGCCTGCCGGTAGAGCTCCGACTCCGCTTGAGCGGGTAAAGACGGTGGGGCGGCGGCCGCGATCGTCAGGAGGGCAGCCGCCGTCAGCAACGGAGGTCTGTAACCGCATTCCCGACCTCCCGGGCGACTACGAGGGCTCGCGCTGCCCTGGACTACGTGTTGGCTCTGAATGGAATATAGGGACCGCGCGCCAGCGGAACGAGCGCCTACAACCCGGTCACCGTGAAGGTGCGCTCGCCGACGACGCTGGCGCCGCTGAGCTGGTCGGTCACCTGCACGCGCACGCGATACTCGCCCGGCTCGCTATCGGCGAACTCCATGGTCATGTACTCCGGTACACGGTCGCCACTGAGCTCGACCAGCCGCTCGTAGGTGAGCTCGAGCGCCTCTTCGCCGGAGAGGCCGAACAGTCTGCCCAGTGCACCCGTCACGCGGGCCAGCACGCCTCCGCCCTCGGCATCGCTGACGCTGAGAGTGACCTGATAGTGCGCGAAACCTCCCTCGTCCTGCGACAGCCCGTAGACCTCCCAGTAGATCGCCAGCGGCAGGTCCGGATCGAACTCGAAGCGGCGATTCACGTTGATGGCGAAGTCGCGGCGACGCGTCGGCTCCTGCGTCCTCGGGGCGACGGAGTTCGCCAGCACGATGTCGCTCAGCGCGAGCACCCCGTCGAGGAACGGCTCGAGCTCGACCTCGGCGCGGCGCACCGCGGCCTTCCCGCTCGCTGCGCGCGCCTCGACGCTGTACGTGTACCATCCGGCGAGCAACGGAAGGGAGTAGGTCAGCGCTTGCGGCCTGGGGGGCGAGGCGATGCGCAACGCGCGCCTATAGATCTCCTGATGCTCCGCGCCGGTGAACAGGAAGAAGCCGACCTCGAGACTGTCCGCAGCGCTGAGCAACTCGTCCGCGGGCACCTCAGAATAGACGTCAAGCTCTATGATGGTGTCCGCCGCACCTCTGAAGCGGGCCAGCTGTAGCGGGTGACCGAACAGATCGAAGCTGGTGCTGTAGACCGCCGGTATCGCCTCGCGCACTTCCTCTTCCATCGCCTTCGAGTAACCGCTGAGGATGTGGCTCGCGTGGCGCCAGCGGAGCTGCTTCTGGAAGATGAAGTTGGGCAGCTCCCACCCGTAGTTCCAGAAGATCCAGCGGCCGCCGCCCTGCATGCTGGACTGTGCTTCCGGGTCTGACTCCTCTCTCGCCGCGTTACGATGGACCTGCCAGATGCGCTGAGGCGCGCCGTAGCGCACGTAGACCACACCCTGCTCGGTCTCGGCGCCCCAGACACCTTCGGACGGGTCCTCGAACATCAGGTCGGCGTAAGTCACCCGGGCCAGATGGGCGACGCGCACCTCGTTGCCCGGTGTGAGGTACAACGGATCCGACTTGCGCCAGACGATCCCCTCCATCAATTGCCGTGCCTGGTCCGCTTGCCGCTGATAGCTCTCCGCCTGCGTCGCACGCAGCAGAGGAGAGATATCCCGGTAGTGAGCGGCGATATTCGGCGGCGCCAGCTCGAGACCCCGGTCGAACTCGACCTCCGCCAGCGAGTCGCGCCCGGTGCGTTGGCAGATGAGCCCGAGGGTGAAGTAACCCCAGGGGCTGTCCGGCGCCTCGGCCCGGTAGCGGCGCGCGAGCCGGAGCGCTTCGGCGTAGTCGCCGCGATCGACCAGGTGGATCGTCAGCCGCCGAAAGGCAGCGTCATGCGCGGGATAGGCCTCAAGCGCCCGCCGAAACGCGTCCAGCGTTCGCTCGAAGTCATCGTCACCGTCTTCGGAGAGATCGCCCGCGTGCCTGAAGTACTCGTTGAAGTCCTTCGGGCGCACGAAGTTGAGGCAGAAGGTGCCGACGATGCCGCAGTCGGGCGACTGCACCGGAAGGTCCGGCACGAACATCAGGCCCCGCGTATCGAGGTACGCGTCCTCGTAGAAGAGACCACGCTGGAACCACAGCTCGGCTCGTTCCTCCGGCGGCAGCCGGTCCGGGCTCCTCTGCATGGCCTCGCTCGCCCGGCCGAGCACGCGCTGAGCGTCCACGTACATCTGCTGCTTACGCATCAGCTGGCCCAGCGCGAGCAGGTAGAGCGGGTGGTCGGGATCGAGGGCAAGGGCTCGGCGGAGAGCTCTGTCTGCTTCCTGCCGCTCCCGGAAATCGGTGGCCACACCGCTCGCCCGCTCCGTCAGCACCCGGCCCAGCAGTCCCCAACCCGCCGCGAAGTCGGGCTCGGCCTCCGTCATCTCGCGCAGGCTGGCCAGCGCCGCCAGCGTGTCGCCAGCAGCGAGCTGTGAGCGCGCCTCGCTGTACAGCCCGGGGTCCTGCGCTACTGCCAAGCTAGGTGCGCTTGCCGTGATCGTGAGAGCCAGCGCTGTCGCAAAAACGGGCAGGCCGGCCAGCGGCCGGCGCGTGCGCAAACTTGGATCCATCGCCTCTTTCCTGAACTTACCCCGAGCCCTTCTGTGAGCTACCGATCAAGATCCCAAGCCATCCGCAATTGAATCTGAAACATATTCGTGATCGCCTTGGGGAGCCATGGCTCGAGCGTCAAGGACTTCGGACATCAGCGGGAGCCAGTCTCTCCGTGAAGAAGAACCTATGCCACAGCCACTATGTGCATCGCGGCGCCCGGCTGGGTATATTGATTGGTGTTGGAAAGATGTTTCACCAGTAGTCCGTATGAAAAGCCCCTTTGTAGTACTCGCTGTCGTACTCATCACCGCGGGCTGCGGCGATGAGGCCACCGCTCCGTCCGCCGCCGTATCAGCTCTCGAGATCGTCAGTGGGGACTCCCAGGCAGACACGGTAGCTCGGCTGCTGGCTCAACCCCTGGTCGTGCGGGCCGTGACTTCCGGCGGTCGCCCGATCCAAGGGTTAGCCGTCCAATTCAGCGTGACGCGGGGACAGGGAAGTGTCTTCTCCAGATTCGACGTCACGGACCGAAACGGCGAGGCGCACGAGCGCTGGACGCTTGGGCCGGTCGCAGGAGAGCAGGAGGTCACAGCGCACACCGTCAATGAGGCGACGGGGAAGATGATCAAAGCGAGGTTCGTGGCCACTGCCCAGCCGGACAGTGTCGCCCGCATCGAGGTATGGCCGGACCCGCAGGCCGAAGCACACGGCGACACAATCGTAGTGGCGGACTCTCTGCAGTTCTTCGCCAACGCCTTCGATCGCTTCGACAACTTCCACAGCGACAGC
>CANPVY010000267.1 GCA_947581845.1 uncultured bacterium
GCCCGCCACACTCGCGATCCACACGTAGACTCTGGTGGCGCAGGAGGGCTGTCAATGGACCGGGCCACCCCGGCTGCCACGGCGCCTGGCTTGCGCGGCGCAGGTGCCCCCTTAGCTTCGGCAGCTAGCCTGCAACGAGAAACGAGCAGCTGGAGCGGCGTCATGGACTTGGGACTCGAGGGAAGGGTCGCAGCGGTCGGCGGCGCGAGCAGCGGGCTGGGCAAGGCCATCGCCTGGGCTCTGGCTCGGGAAGGCGCCCGGATCGCGATCTGCGCCCGCGATGAAGAGCGGCTCGAGCGCGCGGGCCTCGCCCTGCATCGCGCGTCCGGGCAGGAGATCTTCGCCTACGCCACCGACCTGGCCACCGCAGATGGACCGCGCGAGTTCGTTGAGGCGACGGTCAGGCAGTTCGGCCGGCTCGACATCCTGATCTGCAACGCCGGCGGTCCGCCGGCCACCAGCAGCGTCAACACACCGCCCGAGGCCTGGGCCGAGGCCCTGGACCTGAACCTGCTGAGCACGATCCGCCTCGCCCAGGCGGCGATCCCGCACATGCGCAAGAACCGCTGGGGCCGCATCATCTGCCTCACCTCGGTCTCGGTGAAGTCGCCGCTGCCGGGCCTGATCCTCTCCAACACGGCACGGCCCGGCGTCGTCGGGTACGCGAAGACGATCGCCGAGGAATTCGCCACCGATGGCATCACGGTGAACGTGGTTTGCCCCGGCTACATGGCGACCGATCGGGTGACGGAACTTCTGGAACAGCGGGCCGCCGAGTCCCAGCTGAGCGTCGAGGAGATCACTGCCCAGCTGGTTGCGAATATCCCCGCCAGGCGCATGGGCGATCCCAAGGAACTCGGCGACCTGGTGGCCTTTCTCGCCTCGCAGCGGGCCGCCTACGTAACGGGTACGACGATCCAGATCGACGGCGGCTACGTCCGCGGGCTCCTCTGAACGCCGGGAGGCAAACATGATCTCGACACAGCAGCGCTCACTCGCCGTCGTACTGACTGGCATCGCCCTACTGCTGGGCGGCTGCGGCCCGGCCGGGCCGGAGCGCACGGAGATCCTTTGGGACAGCTGGGGCGTGCCGCACATCTACGGGAGGAACGCCGAGGAGCTCTTCCACGCCGTCGGCTGGGCCCAGGCGCAAAGCCACGGCGATTTGATCCTGCGGCTCTACGGACAGGCCCGCGCCCGCGGCGCGGAGTACTGGGGCGAGGACTATCTCGACTCGGATCGCTGGCTCATCACCGTTGGCGTGCCCGAGCGCGCCCGGCGTTGGTACGCCAGCCAGAACCGTGGATTCCGCCGGAACCTCGATGCCTTCGCCGCGGGGTTCAACGCGTACGCCGCAGAGCACCCCGACGAGATCAACGACGAGGTCGAGGTCGTCCTGCCGGTGGATGCCACCGACGTGCTGGCCCACTTCCAGCACACGATCCTGTTCAGTTTCGTCGCGCAGCCGTGGATGATCGAAGCCCTGGAGCGAACCTGGCAGCCGGCTGGCTCGAACGCCTGGGCGATCGCGCCGTCACGGTCGGCGAGCGGGAACGCGATGCTGCTGGCCAACCCACACCTTCCCTGGTCGGACCTTTACGTGTGGTACGAGGCCCAGCTGATCGCGCCCGGCGTGGACGCGTACGGCGCGACCCTGGTCGGGCTACCCGTACCTGCCGTCGCCTTCAATGACCACCTGGGCTGGACTCATACGGTGAATACTCACGACGGCGCCGACTTCTACGAGCTGACGCTCAGCGCGGGCGGCTATCGCTGGGACGGTGGAGTGCAGCCGTTCGAGACCGAAGAGCACACACTGCGCGTCAAGCAGGCCAACGGGGAGCCACGTGAGGAGACCGTACAGGTTCGACGGTCGATCCATGGTCCGGTCGTGATCGAGAGGCAGGACGCCGCACTGGCCCTCCGTATGGTCGGGCTCGACCGACCGGGCATGGTACAGGCCTGGTGGGACATGTGCAGAGCGACGAATCTGCGCGAGTTCGAGGCAGTCCTGGAGCGCATGGACCTCCCGATGTTCACGGTCATCTACGCCGACCGGGACGGTCACATCATGCATCTGTTCGCCGGGTTGACGCCGGTACGACCGGAGGGCGAGTGGAACTGGTCCGGGATTGTCCCCGGCGATACCTCGGCGACGCTGTGGACCCAGATGCACCCGTACGAGGACCTGCCGCGTGTGCTCGATCCGGAGAGCGGCTGGCTGCAGAACGCGAACGACCCGCCCTGGACGACCACATTCCCCCGCGCCCTCAAGCCCGACGACTACCCCGAGTACATGGCACCCCGCTTCATGCACTTCCGGGCCCAGCGTTCGGCACGGATGCTATGGCAGGATGAATCCGTCACGTTCGACGAGCTGGTCCTCTACAAGCACTCCACGCATGTGGAGTTGGCCGACCATATCCTGGATGACGTGATCGGGGCCGCGCGCGCGCAGGGCGGCGCGCTGGCCCGCCAAGCCGCTGGCGTGCTGGAGAGATGGGATCGGAAGACCGACGCGGACAGTCGTGGCGCCGTGCTCTTCATCGCTTTCGTGGAGGAGCTGATGGGCCGCTTCGGGGCCCGCGCCTTCGCGGTAGCCTGGAACCCCGAGTCGCCGCTTGACACGCCCGACGGTCTGGCGGATCACGCCGCCGCCGCGGCGGCCCTGGAGAGGGCCGCGGCCCACGTCGATTCCGCCTACGGCGCCCTGGACGTCCCTTACGGCGACGTGTACCGCCTGCGTAGAGACGAGTTGGATCTACCGGGCAACGGCGGTCGCGACAACTTCGGCATCTTCCGGGCCGCCTGGTACCAACCCACCGAGGACGAGGTCTACCGGGCGTTCGGCGGCGACAGCTACGTCGCGGCCATCGAGTTCTCCGACCCCGTGAAGGCCATGGCGGTGCTCGGCTACGGAAACGCCAGCCAGCCCGGCTCGCCGCACCGGACGGATCAGCTCGAGCTGGTCGCCCGCAAGGAGCTGCGCTCGGTCTGGCGCGCCCGTGAAGAGATCGAGGCCCACCTGGAATCCCGCGAGGTCTTCCAGTAGGTCTGTCCCGGCGGCCAGGCTGAAACCTGCCGCCCGCCCACGTTCGTAGTGTCGCATGTAAGGCACCATGCCCAGGCCTCGAAGCGTTGGAGGCTGGGCATGGGGCCGGGCAGGTGGGACAGGCTGCCGCGTTCCGGCCCAAATCCCACAAACAGCAGAAACAAAGGGTCTTCTCTACGGAGCAGTCAGGATGAAGCGACGGACTAAGGTCGTTTTCGGCGTCGCCGCCGCCGCCGTTGTCGGCGTTGGAGTGGTCGCCGCCATGCGCAACGGCGGCTCGAACGGCAATGATGTCAGAACCGTCGAGGTCGAACGAGGCGCAATTGTCGACAAGGCGCTGGCCGTCGGCCAGATCGAGCCCGAGGTCGAGATCAGCGTCAAGTCGAAGATCTCGGGCGTGGTGAGCCAGGAATTCGCGGAAGTCGGCCAGTTCGTTCGGGCCGGCGCGCCACTGCTGGAGATCAAGCCGACGCCGACACCGCTGGAGCTGGTGGAGACGCGCCGCCAACTCGAGCTGCGCCAGCTCGAGCTCGAGAACCAGCGCCGTGAACTCGCTCGCCAGCGCAGCCTGGTGGAGCAGGGCCTTATCTCGCAGGACCAGTACGAGACCGCGGAGCGCGCCTACGGCGAGGCCGAGCTCAACCTGAAGCTAGCGGAGGAGCGGCTGGCACTGCTGGAGGAAGGCCGCGTGCAGATGGCCGATCAGAACATCGACGCCATCATCAAATCGCCCATCGACGGATTCATCCTCGAGAAAAACGTCGAGATCGGCGACCCAGTCGTGCCGCTCAACCCGTACCAGGAAGGGACAGTGCTCATCACGATGGCGGAGATGAGCTCGCTGATCTTCCGCGGCACCGTGGACGAGATCGACGTGGGACGCCTGCGTGAGGGGATGCCGGTCGAGATCAAGGTCGGCGCGCTGCCGAACGCCAAGGTCACGGGCACGCTCTCCAAGATCTCGCTCAAGGCGCGCACTGAGGACAACGCCACGGTCTTCCCCGTCGAGATCTCGCTCGATCCCACCGACGGGGTCGTCCTGCGGGCGGGCTACTCCGCCCAGGCCGACATCATCATCGATCGGCGCGACGACGTCCTGATGATCCCGGAACGGCTCATCAGCATTTCGGGTGACACCGCCCGCGTGACCGTGCTGCTGGATGATGGCACCCAGGAGGAGCGTGTGATCGAGACTGGCCTGAGCGACGCCATCAACATCGAGGTCGTCGCCGGTCTGCAAGCGGGCGAGGCGGTGGTCGAGCCGCCGCCACGCGAGATCGAGTAGCCGACTCATGCGGCTCTTCGGCAGCTTCACGGACTTCTTCAACGACATCCGCACGCAGCGGCTACGCACGCTGCTCACCATCATGGGGATCACCTGGGGCACGGTCGCCGTGGTCGTGCTGCTGGCCTTCGGCATCGGCCTCGAGCGGCAGACACGCAAGCGCATGCACGGCCTGGGCGAGCGGATCGTCATCCTGTTCGGTAACCGCACGACCAAGACCTACGCGGGCTTCCCGGAGGGTCGCTTTATCCGGCTGCAAGAGGAGGACGTCGATCTGCTACAGCGGGAGATACGCGAGATCAGCGCGATCAGCCCGGAATACAGCCGCTGGGGCATCTCGGTGCGGCGTGGCCGCAACAGCGCGCGGCCCAACGTGACCGGCGTCTACCCGGTCTACGGCGTGTTGCGCAACGTCATCCCCGACTGGGGTGGCCGCTTCATCAACCAGGCTGACGTGGATCAGCGGCGCCGCGTCGCTTTCCTGGGCAACGAGCTGACCAAGCTGTTGTTCGAGGACGAGGATCCCGTCGGTAAGCAGGTATTCGTGGGCAAGGTGCCGTTCACGGTCATCGGCGTACTGAAGGAGAAGCAGCAGAATTCCTCCTACAACTCGCGCGACCGCGACCGCGTCTTCATCCCGGCCAGTACACACGAAGCGATCTTCGGCCAGCGCTACCTCGCCAACATCGTCTACCGGACCCGCACGCCGGAGGTGACCCGGGGCGTCGAGCAGCGCGTCAACGAGGTGCTCGGCCGCAAGTACCGCTTCGACCCGAGCGACGACGACGCGCTGATGGAATGGGACACCCACGAGTACGATCAGATGGCCAATGCCATCTTCCTCGGCATGAACCTTTTCCTCGGGATCGTCGGCACCTTCACGCTCACCGTCGGCGGCATCGGCGTCGCCAACATCATGTACATCGTCGTGAAGGAGCGCACGCGCGAGATCGGCATCCGACGCTCCGTCGGCGCGCGCAAACGCGACATCCTACTGCAGTTCCTCGGCCAGGCCTTCGTCGTCGTCGGCAGCGGCGCCGCACTCGGCTTCCTCATCTCTTTGGCGATCATCAAGCTGGGAGCGAACCTGCCGATGCAGGAGTTCGTCGGCCGACCCACCCTCTCGCCGGTCGTCGCGAGCGTCACCATCCTCCTGCTGACCGGCGTCGCACTTCTCGCCGGGTACTTCCCCGCTCGCAAGGCGGCGAACCTGGA
>CANPVY010000268.1 GCA_947581845.1 uncultured bacterium
AGATTGGCGGTACCGGATTCTCATCCTCGGCCTGCTGGTCGTGCTGGGTTGGGCGGGCTTCGCCTGGATCTATCAGATCAAGACGGGGATGGGGACAGCCGGCATCACGCACCCGGTGATGTGGGGCGCCTACATCACGAACTTCGTGTTCTGGGTCGGGATCGCCCACTCGGGAACGCTGATCTCGGCGATCCTCTACCTGCTGCGTTCCGGCTGGCGGACAACGATCAACCGGGCCGCCGAGGCGATGACCATCTTCGCCGTGATGACCGCCGGCCTTTTCCCACTGATCCACCTGGGGCGCGTGTGGTACTTCTACTTCCTCGCACCCTACCCGAACCAGCGGATGCTGTGGCCGAACTTCCGCTCACCGCTCATCTGGGACTTCTTCGCCATCAGCACGTACTTCACGATCAGCCTGCTCTTCTGGTACTCGGGGCTGATCCCGGATCTGGCATCGGTGCGCGATCGCATGATGGGCCTGCGCGGCCGCATGGCGCGGATCAAGGAGAAGGTCTACGGCGCACTGTCGCTGGGCTGGCAGGGTACCGACAGCCAGTGGAAGAACTACCGGCGCGCCTATCTGTACATGGCGGCCATCGCGACACCGCTGGTGCTCTCGGTGCACAGTGTGGTGTCGTGGGACTTCGCGATGGCGATCACGCCGGGCTGGCACTCGACGATCTTCGCACCGTATTTCGTGGCCGGCGCGATCTTCTCGGGGATCGCTATGGTCATCACGCTGTCCGTCCCGTTCCGCTGGGCATTGGGCCTCGAGGACTACATCACCGAGTACCACTACGACAACATGGCGAAGCTACTGCTGCTGACTTCGCTGATCGTGGGGTACGCCTACGTCGCCGAGTACTTCATGGCCTGGTTCTCGGGCGACCCGATCGAGTGGGAGAGCTTCCGCTGGCGGGCGGTCGGTGCGTACAGCGGCCCGTTCTTCATCATGGTGACGTGCAACGTGCTGATTCCTTTGCTCTGCTTCTGGCGGCGGATCCGGCGCAGCATCAAGGCGGTGTTCGTGATCTCGATCTTCGTGAACATCGGGATGTGGTACGAGCGCTTCGTGATCATCGTCACATCGCTGGCGCACGAATACGTGCCGGGCGCCTGGGGCCTCTACAAGCCGACCTGGGTCGAGCTGTCGATCACGGCCGGCAGCTTCGCCTGGTTCCTGCTCTGGTTCATGCTGTTCGCCAAGACGCTGCCCGCGATCTCGATCACCGAGGTCAAGGAATCGATCGCCGAGGGCGTGTGGAGCCCCGGTGACAAGAAGGAAGGGGCCTGAGATGGAAGCGCGCCAGGCCATGATCGCGACCTACGAGGATATCCATTCGCTGGTCCGCGCCGTGCGCTCGATACGCGAGGAGGGCTGCGAGGACGTGACTGTCATCGGGCCGATCATGGAGACCGAGCTGGAGGAGGTGTTGGGGAAACCCGCCAGCCCGGTGCGTCGCTATGCGCTGCTCGGTGGGATCACGGGACTCGTGTGCGGTTTCGCGCTGACGGTCTGGTCCTCCTACTACTACCCACTGGTCGTGGGCGGGAAACCGCTCGCATCGATACCGGCGTACGTGGTCATCGCCTTCGAGATGACGATCCTCTTCGCCGGCATCTCGGCGCTCATCGGAATGCTCATCCACAACCGGATGCCCACGTCCAAGTTGCACCCGGCGCACGATCCACGCCTGAGCGAGGACCGCTTCGCCGTCCGCGCGGTCTGCGACCCGGCCCGTGCGGCGAAGGTCGAGGAGGTCCTGCGCAGCTACAGCCCCGGCGAGGTGCGCCTTGAGAACTAGAAAGGCCTCCTGCGGGCCACTCGTGGCTCTGGCCGGCCTGGTCACCTTCGCCGGGCTGGGCGGTTGTCGTGGCACCGAGATCGAGGATGCCCTGGATGAGGTGACCTGGTTCAGCAACATGCGTGACCAGATCGCCGTCGAGCCGTTCGAGGAACCGGCACGCATGCCGCCCGAGGGCACAATAGCGGTCGGCGCCGGCGCGCCGCTGGGCGCGCTGCCGGATGACTACGATGACGTCGCGAACCCGACCCCGGCCAGCGAGGCGTCGCTGGCGATCGGGAAGGAGAGCTACGAGGTCTATTGCATGGTCTGCCACGGCCCCGAGGGACGGGGCGGTGGCAGCATCGAGGGCCCGTTCCCGCGCGGTCTCATCAACCGGCTCACCACGCAGCGGGCGCGGGACTACACGGACGGCTACCTGTTCGGCATGATCTCGGTCGGCCGAGGCCTCATGCCCGACTACCGGCGGATGCCGCAGGATGAGCGCTGGCACATCGTCAACTACGTGCGCCAGCTGCAGCGGACCGCGCCGTCGGAGGACTGAACGGCCCGGTCCAGCAGGAGCGAAGCGCGAAGCATGGTAGAGCTGAGCAAATCAGAGGCCCGTCAGTTGAGCGACAGCGATATCGTCGACCGTATCCCGGGAGAGCTGCCGCGCAGGTTGTCGGCCACGCTGGGCACGCTGGCGGGGCTGGGGCTCGTGGGCTTCATCGCCGGGCTGATCGCAGCGCCGCAGCGCGCCTGGCAGGCGTACCTGGTGAACTTCCTCTTCTTCTCCGGGCTCGCCGCCGCCGGCGTGCTCTTCGGCGCCGTCATGCAGATCGCCAAGGGGCACTGGGGTAAGCCGATGCACCGCATCGCTCAGGGCTTCGGTGCCTTCCTGCCAGCTTCTTACGTGCTGTTCCTGGTCTTCTACTTCGGCCGTGAGCGGATCTTCACCTGGATCGGGGACCCGGTGAACCCTGAGGGGCACCCGCTGCCTCTGGCCTGGTTCAACGTCGGCGGGCTGTTCGCGCGAGGGGCGTTCTTCATTTTGCTCCTCTACGCCGCCTGCCTCGTCTTCATGTACTACTCGCTGCGACCCGACATGCGCGCGATCGCCGGGCGAACCCGCGGCTGGCGGCGCCAATTGGTGGACTGGCTGGGCCGTGGCTTCAAGGGCGATGAGGCCGAGGCGAAACGCTCGCGTGCGATTCTCGCGCAGCTCGCGCCGGCACTCGCCTTGGGCTTCGTGATCGTGGTCAGCGGTATGGCCGTGGACCTGGTCATGACGCTCGTGCCAGGCTGGCTATCGGTGCTGTTCCCGGCTTACTTCTTCGTGGGCGCCTGGCTCTCGGCGCTGGCCGGCACGGCGCTGATGGCAGCGGTGTTCCGCAGATACCTGGACCTCGACTTCTTCGCTGCCAACCAGTGGCACGATCTGGGCAAGCTGATCTTCGCGTTCTGCATCTTCTGGGCTTACCTCTGGTTCTCGCAGTATCTACCGATCTGGTTCGGCAACCTGCCACGCGAGACGCTGTTCATCGAGCCGCGCTCAGAGGCGCCCTGGCTAACCGTTTCCCTGGCCTTCTTCGCCTGCGTGTTCGTGCTGCCGTTCCTGCTGCTCCTCTGGCAGAAGGTGAAGATGGTGCCGACGTATCTCGGCTCGGTGGCCGGCCTGATCCTGGTGGGCTTCTGGCTGGA
>CANPVY010000269.1 GCA_947581845.1 uncultured bacterium
AGCCTGGACGGAACACCGCTCCCGCGAGAAGCGCTCGTACCCTTGTCCGACGACGGTCGCGAGCACCAGGTCCGGGTGGTGCTTGGATAGGCGCCCCCGAACGGCAGTAACGAGCGCGGCGGCTGGCTACATCTGACCACACCGCTACGACTTGCTCTGCGCGAAGCCTGAACCCACATCCGTGCCACCTGATTCAACTCCGGGGCCCAGCCCCGCGCTGTCGACGCCGGGCAGGTGACGGGAGATGTGCCCCAACCGGGGGTCGCTGAGTCTCCGGCTCACGGACAGTCAGTCCGTTGCCCGTAGCGGCCAGAGCAGGCTCCACGCGAGAAGCGCTAAGGGGGAACCCCCGAAGAGCCGGTTCCCACTTCGGCCGTGGGATCTTCCCTCACAATTCGGGATCGCTTGGGCAGGTCAGGGAATCTTGGCCTCATCTCATTGCCTCAGTCTTGCTTTCCCATCTCCCTGATGATCCGGTCGATCCATCGTCTGCCGTTCCGGTTGCCTGGGTCGAACTCGATCGATTTCCTGTAGGATTTCAGCGCAAGTTCGTATTCCCGGATGTTATAATACAGCTCACCCAGGCTGTCCCACACATTCGAAGACGCGGGGAACAAGAGCGTGTTCAGCTTAAACACCTCGTACGCGCTCGTCATGCGACCCTCCCCCAGCAGTGCATATCCGCGCTGGTTGATCTGGCGCTCGAGGCCCCCCGCATCCCAGCCTCTCCACCACTTGAGATCGGCGTATTCCTGTCTCCGGCGGAGAAACTCGGCGAGCGCGGCCTCTGCCCCCTCGTCGGTGGCAAGGTCCGTGATCGTCCTCGTATCTCCGTGCAGTGCGATCTCCAATGCGGGATCCCGACCGTCGAAGTAATCTCGGCTGGAGAAGGGGGCCGGGATGTCCGGCGCGAAATAGACGGTATCGTACGACCATGCGTTATCGATCTGCCTGCTGGCGACCATCAGCTCGAAGTTGCTATTCGGCAGGTAGCCCCTCGACACCCAATCGCTGAAGAAATTGAACGGGCATCCGGGTGGGTTGCCGAGAACAATGACGTCTGTGTGGACGACTAATTCCGTCAGGAAGATCACTGCCGCGCTATATGTCCGCTTGCCGACCAAGACGAACAGGCTCCCCCGCCGGTTGAGGAAATCCCGCTTGATGATCTCGTTGACGAACGGGATGATCCGGCGAGCATTGCCTCCATCGTTGTACCGCAGGTCGATAATGAGCTTGTCTACCTCATCCGCATGTTCATCGACGTACGACCACAGGCGGTCGGAGAATTCTGCGAATGTCTCATCGCTACCCGGTTGGTCCGCCACCACCCCGTTGAGCTGGAAGAACAGCGCCTTCTCTTCAGGCAAGTGCTCGAACGAATAGAACGCAACATCCGGCCCCTGCCGCCTCAGATGGAGCGGCGTATTCTTTCCGAGGGTTGCCGCCGGGTGGACATACTCTCCCTCTGTCGGGCCGATATTGACTCGGTTGGACCACAGAATCGGCCTCGTATCCACGATTGACTCGAACGTCACCGTGGTCGGCTCGCCGTCAACGGGAATCATGTCGAGCGCTATGCTCTCCACGTCCTCGGCGAGCCCCAGACCGTACACGATGCGTGCAAAGGTGAATCCAGCAAGAGCAGGCCGCACTCTCCCAAACTCGTTGTCCATGTTCACGGCACGCTCCGCAATGGCGACCGCTTCCTCGATGGGCGTGCCATTCACGGCAACCACACGAGCGCCCAAGACTGATTGGTGCTCCTCGGCGATGACCGTGATGAAGACTCCGTCCCTGAAGCGGTCGAGCCGGAAAGGGAACCTCAGGTCGGTGATCCCGAACGCTCCCTCTTCCAGAAGTTGGGTATGGCCATCCTGCACACCGGCGATGGTCCGCCTGATCGCGAGATAGGCCTCCAGATCCGACCGGGCATTTCTGATCGCCGCGCGGGACTGCGCAATGCGGGCGTCGAAGTCCTCTTCCGAGATCCGGTAATACAGATTCGGATGATATGACTTGAGCTGCGCGACGACGAAGTCGAGGTCTTCCAGCCACTGGTCCGTCGTCAACGCTCGGCCTGCCTCGAACTGAGCGAAACCGCTGTCGTGAAGGACGACCGGGCCGGCGAATAACAGCGGAATGATGGCCAACAATCGCACCTGAGTCGTGGTCATCAAAAGCCTCCTATCTCCTCTCTGATATGGTCGAAGGGGTATCGCACGGCCTGCAAAACAGTCGATGTCATTCCGAAAGGGGCTTTTCACCTGTCGACGGACCGAGTTTCTTAACGTTCGGCTCCCCAAGTCGACCCGCGGATTTTCATTGGTCTCCCATCCGCAGCAAGCCCGTCGTCACTTCATGACATGCTCGGGGCGTCTGTATTTGGGTATACAGAAATGCAGTGTTGTTGACGGACATGAAAAAAATCTTTCACTTTCCCAGCATACGTCTCCCCGCTCCTCGTTGTCAAGGGTCGGGATTGGCAGCTGGGGGGCAAGGCGAACTGCACCATTGACGAGAAACCGATATATCCTTAGAAAATTTGTCCTCTTCAGCGGCGGGATCTTCTCTCAGAATTCACGATCGTCTGGGCAGGTCCGGGAAGCTGGGCCTCATCTCATTTCCTCCACCTTGAATATAAGGCCTGGTGATCGATGTCATCAAGGTATAAGTTGTTGCAATGACACCACTTGGAAGTTCGAGTTGAGCGTGCTATATGGCCATTTCTCTCCGAAAGTTGGCACACAACCGAGCGCACTACTCCCATCTACCCGGACTCACCGGCGTTACCGAGTCCAATCTGTACTGGCACGGTAAGACCTGCGGATTAAAAGGACGGATTGCTCGAGGACCATTGAGGTCCGTCGGACTCGAAACAAGACAGGAAGCGGCTTTCCAGCCTGTTGAGGATCCCGATGGTCCCGATCGAGACGAATGGTCTGTCTACAGTTTGTCTACAGTGCGGCTACTCGTACTTCTCCACCAACGCCTGAAAGCGCGGGTGGTCGCGGATCGGGTCGATGGCCGGGTTGAGCAGGATCGTCTCGATGGAAATGTATGCCGGCACCGACAGGTAGCGGTCGATCTGCTCGACGGCAGCATTCACCTCGCCGAACCGAGCGTATGTGTTGGCGAGGTTCAGCACGTAGTGTGGTCCGTTTTCGGCGTCTTCGGACATCGGTAACAGTTCTACCGCTCGCTGTGCGGCCCGAACGGCTTCGTCTCTGTGACCGAGAACGGCGTGCGCCCGGCTTAGAGATTGGTGCAGCCGCGGGTCTTCAGGCCGCTCGCGAAGCCGCGTCTCCAGGTCGCGGCGCGCCGAATCAGCGGCGGCCCTGGCCAGTTGGGCCTCTCCCATTCTCGCGTAACACATCGCCACGAAGAGCGTCCTTGGGGCGGAGCCCCCTGACCCTGAGCCCCCGGACATTTCAAACTCGATATAGTCGAACCCGCTACGCGACAGGACTTCGAGCGCCGCCGTGTATTCCCGGTCGACGTACTCCACGTACCAGCGCAGATAGGTGACTATCCCCCAGGGGTCGACGCCAGGCGGGATGCCCTCCAGAACCGTTCGCAACGGTCCCGTGTCTCCCCTGCCGAAAACCGGTACCGCGGCCTTGGCCAAAGCTGTCTCGACCGCATCGGGCCGGAGCGCGAGAGCACGGTCGAAGTAGCTCTCGGCCTCCTCGTAGCGGCGCAGTGAGAGGTACGTATACCCAAGGTTCTCTAGCAGGAAGGGCTCCCTCGGGCTCAGCGCCAGCGCCTGCTCCAAGCTGGCCAGTGCTTCTTCCCACTTGCCCTGCCGCTTCAGTATCATCGCCCGCAACCAGGAGCCCGGTCGACCGCGCTCCGCGATCTCAACTTCCTCCAGTGCCAACTCATAGTCGCGAACCGCGAAATAGCACTGGCCCAACGCATAGTGAGCCGAAGACAGGTCGGGGTCGATTTCGAGCGCCCGCTCCGCGGCTGCCCGCGCCTGCCTCAGGCGCTCCTCCGATCGATCGATTCCCCACTCGTGAGCGGCCGCGTGAAGGCTCGACAGCGTCGCGTGAGCCAGGGCGAAGCTAGGATCGAGCTCCACAGCCCGCTCCAACATCCGCTGCCCATTCCGGTAGTTCTCCGGGCGGATCCCCGGGCGCCCAAAGTACTCGAGCCCGCGCAGGTAGTAGTCGTATGCCTCTGGATTCTCGGTCGGCACCTTCTCTATCTGCTCGCGCTCCTCGGCAGTAAGCGTGGCCTCCAAGGCATCGGCGATACGGAGGGCCACCTCCCGCTGCACGGCCAACAGATTCTCGAGCGTGAGTTCCCGGTCGTAGGTGTCGACAAAGACATGTTCGTCGGCTTGCGAATCGATAAGCTGGACGTTGATCCGTACAGTCTCTCCGGCTCGCTGCACTCCCCCTTCCATGAGGTAACGGGCGTTTAGCTCCTCGCCGATTTGACGGAGGTTCTTGGGACTGTCACGGTACTCCATCACGGACGTCCGACCCCTCACGCTCAACCCGCTGATCTTGGAGAGTTGGGTGAGGATCTCGTCGTGGATGCCGTCGGTGAAGTACACGTCTTCCTCGAGTCCGCTCCTATTGACCAGCGGCAGCACGGCCACGGACGGGCGCTCAACGGCAGGGGCGCTTTCGTCCGCGCGGCGACCGAACAGCATCCAGCCCGTCGCCACGACGCCCCACACTCCTAACGCGATGACAAAAGCGAATCCGGCGTTCCGCCAGGTCAAGGCCCTTTGCCGTGCGCCGCGAGCTTCGTCTACTGATGGTTCGGCCGCCGTTTCTGGCAGCGGTTCGCCCGCAGGCCGCGGGCCACCCACGCCTTCCCGCACGAAGGCCGTCGCCAGTACGACGGGCAGGAGTACGATGAGCAACCCGAGCGCTAAGCCGGGGAACCAAGCCGGCAGGCCGAGCCCCTCGGTCAGGGTCTGAGCCACTTGGAAGGCGATCCACCCACCGACCACGTAGATGCCCAGCACCTGCCAGAGCGAGCGGCGGTGGATCTCGTGGATGAGGTCCTTGAGACGAGACATAGCTGCCACCTGCAGCCCAAGGTATGTGGGATTACGGGCACCCGGTTGTCCTCAAAGATGGGATGCTGGCGCGCCGGTATCAACGAGCGGCGTCGGTCCGGCTACTCGTAGCGCTCCAGCAGCGCCTGGAAGCGCGGGTGGTGGTCGCGGTGGGAATACGCTGCTATTCAGGGAAGTTCATGCGACGCAGCAGGTCCTGGAAGCGCGGGTCTGAGCGTAATCCGTAGTAGGCTGGGTGCGTCTTGATGAAGGCCAGACTGCCAGCGCGCTCGTCGTAGGCTCGCTCCAGCCAC
>CANPVY010000270.1 GCA_947581845.1 uncultured bacterium
TCAGGGCTACTGCTCCTCTTCCTCGGCCTCCTCCTCAGCAGCCTTGCCGCGACCGATAACCTCCGGCTCAGCCTCCTCTTCCTCGACGACCTCCACCTCTTCAACGACCTCCTCGACCTTGTGCACCGTCGGCGGCACAATGGCCGCGATCGCCACCGAGAGATCGCTGAGGATTTCCACGCCCGGCGGCGCTGCCAGGTCGGCCACCGTCACGCTGTCCCCGATGCCCAGATCCGAGATGTCGAGTTCCAATGCCTCGGGGATCTGGTCAGGATCGCAACGGATCTCGACCTCGTACCGCAAGTGCTCCAAGATGCCGCCCTCCTTGACACCCTGGGCGACGCTCTCCAAGCGCACCGGCACTTCGAGTCTAACCTTCTCGCCCTTGTGCACGGCCAGGAAATCGACGTGCAAGACCTCGGACCTGCAGGGGTGAATCTGGACCTCACGGATCAACACTCGTGACGTGTCACCGTCATCGAGCTTCAGATCTATCAGCGTACTCTCGTACGAGCCCGACATCAGCACTCGCTCAAGCTCCTTCGTGTCTACCTTGCAGGCACGCGTCTGCTCGCCATGCCCGTAGATGACGCCGGGCACGTAACCTTCGCGCCGCAGCGAGCGCGCCGCGCCCTTCCCCGTCTCCGTTCTGAGTTGAGCCTCAAGTGTCACTCGCGTCGTCATTGCTGTAGCTCGCTATTCGAACAGGCTGCTCACACTCTCGTTCTCGTGGATATAGCGGATCGCACGGGCCAACAGGTTCGCGACCGGCAGAATCCGCAGCCCTGCGAAGCGCTTCTCCTCGGGCACGTAGATCGTATCGGTGACGGCAATCTCGGTAATCGGCAATTCGGACAGGCGTGCCACCGCCGGCCCACTCAACAGCGCATGTGTAGCGCACACGAATATCTTCTTCGCACCTCGCTCCCGAAGTGCCCGAACAGCCTCAGAAACTGTCCCTCCCGTATCGATCATGTCGTCCGGGATAAGACAGGTCTTTCCATTCACATCGCCAACCACATTGACCACCTCAGCCACGTTGGGGGCCGGGCGGCGTTTGTCGATCATCGCGATCTCGCCGCCCAGACGTCGGGCATAGCCGCGCACCATCTTCGCCGCACCCACATCGCTGGCCACCAACACCAGCGGCTGGAGCTCGAGCGTACCGAAGTGCTCGACGAAAACCGGCAGCGCGTAGAGGTGATCGACGGGAATATCGAAGAACGCCTGCAGCTGGTGCTGGTGAAAGTCGATCGAGACAACACGATCCGCACCAGCGGTGCTGATCAGGTTCGCCAACAGCTTGGCCCCGATCGCGACTCGCGGCTGATCCTTCCGGTCCTGGCGCGCGTACCCATAGTAGGGAATGACCGCCGTCACCCGAGCCGCTGACGCCCGACTCGCCGCATCGAGTAGTAGCAAGAGTTCCAGAATGTTCTCCGCCGGCGGCGCCGTCGGCTGAATGATGAACACATCCCGACCCCGCACGTTCTCGTCGATACGGACGAAGATCTCGCCGTCGGCGAAGCGCTTGATGGTCACATCACAGAGCGTGCTGCCCAGCGCCTCGGCGATCCGTTCGGCGAGCGGCCGATTCGCGGTCCCCGAAAGCAGCATCATCTCGTGGCTCTTGACATCGACGTCTGACGTATCGGTCACGTTCCTAAGCCCCTGAATTGGAGAGCGTTGCAAGTTATCCAGCGTCTGAGGAAGCGTCAACTCGGCCGCGCCTCAGCCCAACCACCCGCCGACTACGCTGGCCGCCCGTCTTGTCCCGGACGGCCGCGCGTTCCACATTCCCAGCCAATGACAACCCCACTGGTCATCTTCGTCCTCGGCCTTGTGGCACTCTACGTGGGCGCCGACTTGATGATACGCGGGGCCTCACGCCTGGCCCGCAAGCTCGGCGTCAACGCTCTGGTCATCGGGCTGACGGTCGTGGCCATGGGCACCTCCATGCCCGAGCTGCTGGTCGGCGTCGTGGCCTCTGCCCGCGACAGCGGCGACATCACGATCGGCAACGTCGTCGGCTCGAACATCGCCAACATCGCCTTGATCCTCGGGTTCGCCGCCCTCATCCGCCCGATCCGCGTGCAGATGCGCCTGCTGGTGAGGGAGGTCCCGATCATGATCTTCGCCTCCATCGCCTTCTACGTCTTCGCCTTGGACGGCGAGCTCAGCCGCTGGGACGGGCTCGCCCTGCTGGCCGGCTTCGTCGCCTACACACTCTATTTGCTGGAGGGCGCGCGACGTGAGTCGCCCGCTATCGAGGTCGAGTACCAGAAATTCGTGCCCGCCGGCGGTACGGTGCTCAGCCACTTGCTCCTCACCGCCATTGGCCTCGGCACACTACTCGCTGGCGCCCACCTCGTGGTCAGCGGCGCCGCGACCGTGGCCCGCCTGCTGGGAATCTCCGAGCTCGCCGTCGGTCTCACGGTCGTAGCGCTCGGCACCTCGCTTCCCGAGCTCGCCACCTCGGTCGCCGCCTCGGTTCAGGACGAGGGCGACATTCTGGTGGGGAATGTGATCGGCTCCAACGTCTTCAACCTGCTGGCGGTGCTCAGCTGCGCCACCCTCACGCGCCCCCTCGGCATCTCTCGCTCGGTCATCAGCGTCGAAGCGCCGGTCATGCTGGCCGTGAGCATCCTGGTGCTTCCCTTCGTGTGGACTACGCTCCGCTTGACACGCCTGGAAGGCGCCGTTCTGGTCACCGCCTACTTCGCCTTCGTGATCCTGCTGGCCCTGCCCTACTGACACCGTCGGACCGCGCCCCGCAGGGCACCCCCGAGCCCATCAGCACCTGACGCCCAGCTCCCGCGCCCTACCGGCGCGTGCCGGCGCCTCTGGCAGCCCGAGTCGCCGGAGACCGGATCCGGGGCCAGTCACCGGTCCGGTTACCGTATGGTAGCATGGGAGCGCTCGGCGCTTGAGACCGCGATGAAGCTCACTCGCCATAAGTCTCATTTTAAAAACATCTTAGAGACACCGAACCGCCCCGGCACAATCCCTGCCCCTTGCCATCCACGGAAGCTTCGAGAGGACGACAACCCATGCGGACACCCGGCCCCAGCACGAACGCGCGTCAGCAGTTGAGCGAGGTTGGCCCAGAGCTTCAGCCGGCTGTCGAGAGTGAGGTCAGCGACCAGGAGCGACTGGACTGGCTCGCCCGCGAACGACTGCTTGCCGACCTGCGCTCACAGGGGAGTGGAGTGGATTGGCCCGGGTGGAGTCGAACCACCATTTCTGGATCCAAAGTCCAGCGTCCTGCCTTTAGACGACGGGCCAGCGAGAGCGGTCCCGCGAGACGCTTTCGCAATCTCTTCGCCAGGGCCGCGCGGATCAAGACCCGGGCGTAGAAACGTGAAACGAGTCTGCTGGCTGCTGATCGGTCTGACGGCCCTAGCGGTGGGCCGGCCTGCGAGCCTTGGCACGCAGGCCTCGGCCAGCGTGGACGATTTCCAGCAGCTGGTACTCTCACCCGGCGTCGCCGACAACATCGCCCTGCTGTTTGGCAAGTTCGACACCGAACTCGTGCTCTGCCTCGAGGGGGAACGTCGCGGGACGGACCTCTATGTCACCGACTTCCGAATGCCCCATATCCTGACCTCCGAAACGGGCCGCGTCAGGGCTGCCAGCTGCAAGCCGAGCCGCCGCACCGTGGGCACCTGGCACAATCACCCTCCCACAGGGCTCATTCTCGTCAGCGCCAGCCCGGAGGCACTCGCCCGCAACTGCTACCTCTCGCGCACCGACATCACGGACTTCCAACGCCGGCGCAATGCGCTGATCAGCGTCGTCTCCTGCGCCCCCCGGACCTACGCCTACTGGAAGCGCAGCGATGTGGAATCGCTATCGAGTGATCGTGCCCTACTGTTGCCGCCGCCGGGGCAGCTGGTGCAGGCGGGGCTCCGCGAAGATCCGCCCGCCAGCGGGCTCACACAGGCCCGCGAGCGCTGACCAGCCGTACAACGCCTTCCAGCTCATCCGCCAGCCGCGACGCGGCCGCATCACGTTCTGACTTGCCCCTGTAGACGGCGAACAGGGCAGCGCCACTCCCGGACAGCAAAGAGAAGAGTGGTCCGGTCTCGGCGAGCTTCGCTCGCAGAGAGCCGAGCAGCGGGTGCTGGCTGAAGATGACGGGCTCGAAGTCGTTGACGGCCTCCGCGCCGATGCCCTCCCAGCTGGAAAGCGCAGGCCACTGCGTGAGCGTCGGTTCCGGCTTCATGCTCTCTGTGCTGCCCTCGCGTGCCTGATCCCAGAGGCCGTACGCTTCCGCCGTGGAGACGGTCGATTCAGGCAGGACGAGCAATATGGGTCGGATCGGGACGGGCGGATAGGCCAGGAGGTGATCCCCGCGACCCCAGGCGAAGGCTAACGGCTGATCGACCGCGAAGAAGGGCACGTCGGCGCCGAGCTCGCCCGCCTGGTGGAGCAGCTCACCCAAACTGGGCGGTGACTCGACGCTCCGCGACAGCAAGCGGAGTACCGCCGCCGCATCGCTCGAGGCGCCGCCCAGGCCCGAGCCGGGCGGCACACGCTTGTCGAGCTCGATCTCCACGCCCCCGCTCAGCCCGGCCCGCTCGAGAAAGAGCGCCGCGGCACGCGCTGCCAGATTCTCCAACCCTTCAGGCACACCCTGCGCACCACTGACACACAGGGTTACGCCCGGCTCCCGTCGGCGACGCAGTCGCAGCCGGTCGGCCAGATCGATCCGGCAGAAGATCGTCTCAATGGGATGGAAGCCGTCCGGACCGGGCGGGAAGATGCGCAACCGCAGGTTCACCTTGGCCTTGGCTTCCGTTTCCAGCCAGCCGCTCACGCGCTTTCCTCCACGATCTCCTCGCTGTGCCCGACTTCACCCCACGAGAGGCCGAGCCGACCGAGGTAGAACAGTCCGAGGAGCGTTACCGGTAGGAAGGCGCCGATGTGGAAGGCCGCCGCATAGCCGACCGCCTGGCTGGCCGGCACGCCGAACGGACTCAAGGCCAAGCGCACGCTCGCCTCGAACGGCCCAAAGAAGCCGGGCGATGACGGAATCGACACCGCAAACGCGTTCACGGCCTGCAGGAAGATAGCGCCGAGATAGCCTGGCCGCTCGATGGCGAATGCAAGCATACCCACATACAAGGCGAGCGCACCCCAGAGCCAGTGGACCAGCGACCAGGCGAACCCCGCCAACACCAGAGCCGGTTTGCGCATGGCACCCAGACCCGCGATGAACGACCTCATGATCTCGCCAATCTTTTCGGCCGTCTTTCTGGGCAGCAGGCGACCCAACGTGGCACGGAAGGCCCGCTGAGCCAGATCGGGCCGCCAGATCAACATGAGCAACGCCACGCCAGCGCCGCCGAAGATCACCAAGACGCCGATCACTCGACCAATCAGCTGGTCCCCCAGCCCGGGCGCGACACTGAAGCCAGGCAGGAAGAGCGGTGCCGCCAGGAAAGCAGCGAGTGTCAGACCGTCGAAGAGCCGTTCCACAACCAGCGAGCCGAAAGACGCGCTCACACTGATCGGCTGACTGCGGCTGAGCGCGTAGGCTCGCGCAAACTCGCCCACGCGGGCGGGCAGCAGGTTATTGGCCATGAACCCGATGCAGGTGCTCGCGAAACGAGCACCGTAGACTGGATTGGCCAGGGCAGGTTTGAGGAAGACCTTCCAGCGCGCAGCGCGGATCAGAAACCCCGCCGTCTGAATGGTCACAGAGAGGGTGAGCAGCCACAGGTTCGCGGCTCGCACCTGCTGCCAGAGTTCGGCCAGCGAGACATCGTGGAGAGCCCAATAAAGCAAGACGAGGCTGACGGTGACTCCGAGCACCGTCTGCCAACGGCCTGTCATTGCAAGGTACCGGTCTGGGCTAAGGCGTGCTCCAGCAGGCCAAGCGCCTCTTCCAGCAATGCGTGTGTACGGCCGGGGTCGGGCTGCCCTGCTTGCAGGATCCCCGCGATCTCGCTACTGAGCGACTTGGCACGCGCCACGGCGTCGTCAGCGCTGTAAGTCAGGGACTCGATGGGGACCGGGGGTTCTCGGTCTGGGTGGGTCGCCGCCTCCAACGAATCCTCAGCGCGTCGCACTGCCTCGGCGCGAGTCTCCTTTGCAGGCGACTCGATGTAGCCGCGCAGAGCCGAGAGCGTCGTGGCGAGATCCAAGGCGATGGCCTGCAAGCGGCGCGGCGGACCATCGAGCGCAGCACGCAGGGCCGCCCCCGACCGCCGCGCTACCCTGCCGAGCTCAGCGTGCCCGAACGTGACGGCCCGTTCCCGCAGCTGTCTCATGGCGAATGCCAGCCGCTGGCCGGCCTTGCGCGCGCCCTCCGGGTCGCGGGCGAGCTCCTCACGCAGGCGATCGATGGTGTCAAGGCTCGCGGTGGCCTCCAGAGCAAAGAACGCCTCCCACGAGCCTGCCCCACGCTCCGCCATCGGGCAGGCCTCGACGTGCGGCCCCGCCTCATCGAAGAAGAGCTCGCTGATCCAGGTGATCTCGCGCTGGGCCGCAGTGCCGAGGATTTGCTCCTTGAGATCCTCGATCTCGGTGCCCCGGGCCAGCGTGGGGCTCGGCGCCTCACCACGAATGAGGTCGGTCGCGACATCGTCGAGAGCCTGCCGGGCACGACGGAAGAGCACCAAGTGCCCGGGCCCGACGGTCGCGCTGGTGTCAGCGATCTTCAGGATCACTTCCTCCACTGCGGCTACCGCCGGGCCCACGGCCGGAATGTCATCGACACCTTCAATGCCTCGCAGCGGGCGGATGCGCCGCAGCAGTTTCTTCAGCGGCTCCCGGTTACGGGGATCACGCTCCAGTACGCCCAGCGACTCACCGATATCCGCGGCGAGGGCACGCAGCTCGGTGCCCAGGTAGCGCCGAAACCTGACATCGTCCCTCGGTGGCGGCGTCGGCGCCGCTGTCGGCTCCCCCAGCCGCTGCGCCAGCGCTTCTGCACGCTGCGCAAGATCCGCCGGCGGCTCCTTCACCGAATTCACCATCACCCTCATCTCAGCCAGCGCCGTCTCCAGGCTCTCACGCAGCCGCGTGCTCCAATGGCGTCTCCCCGCCGTCAGCTCGGTGGTTAGTGAATGCAGAGCGCCCGCGACTCGGGCGATCGCGTCCTGGTCCGCCATGCGGGCACTTCCGCGCAGCGCGCGTGCGCAACGCCTCAGTTCGTCCGCGTCCGGCCTGCCCGCTTCTCCGAGCGTCTGCTGCAGCTTATCCAGATACTCGGTCGCCTCGTCGACGAAGAACTCTAGCAATGTCCGGGGCATACATCTAACCCCCCAACCGGGCTCGCGCTGCCTCAACGAGCTCCAGCATCTCCCGCACGGCTCGCTCCATTCCCACGAATATCGCCCGGCTCACAACAGAATGCCCAATGTTGAGCTCCTCGAGCTCAGCGATTGCCGCCACCGGGGTCACGTTCTCGTAGGTCAGGCCGTGCCCAGCATGCACCGCCAGCCCGACCTCACGACCCAGCGACGCCGCAGCGCGCAAACGCTGCAACTGCTCCTCGCGAGCAAACAACGCCGCGTTGGCGTACTCACCGGTGTGCAGCTCGATCGCGTCAGCGCCCAAATCCTTCGACACACGAATCGTCGTCTCGACCGGATCGATGAACAGGGACGTCCGAATGCCTGCCCCACGCAGCCGGGCCACTGCGTCAGCCACCTGCTGCTGCCGCTTCGTCCCCCCCAAATCCAAGCCACCCTCGGTAGTGACCTCCTCACGCCGCTCCGGTACAAGCGTCGCTTGCATCGGACGGTACTCAAGCGCGAAACTGAGCACTCCTTCCTCGAGCGCCAGCTCGAGGTTGACGCCTGTGCGGACCGTGCCCATCAAGAGCAGCACGTCGCGCTCCTTGACGTGCCGGCGGTCCTCACGCAGATGCACGGTGATCGCCTGCGCACCGCCCAACTCGGCCAGCACAGCCGCGCGCACCGGATCCGGTTCGTCGGTCTTGCGCGCCTCGCGCACCGTCGCGACATGATCGAGATTGATGTACAACCTCATCGCCGCTCACTCTCCCTTTAGGCCACGGATCTCCGCCTCGATCGCATCCCCGACCGCCGCGTCGAGTCCCAGCTCCCGGCTCAAGTCGAGAACCTGCAGTGCAAGCTGCCGGTACAGGTCACGCGTGTCGGCATCAAGCGCCGCCAGGTGACCTCGTACGGTCTCAAGATCTCCACGCGCCACAGGACCTGTCAAAGCCCGTGGGATCCCCAGCTGACCCAGGTTCTGCAAAGCGCCACGCCAGAGCGGCTGCAGCGCCTGAGCCGCCTCTTCCCGGCCGATATTCGCCGCCCCGGCCAGCAGACGCGTCGCCACGGCGACACAAGCTACAACATAATTGGAAGCGAACACACACGCTGCATGATAGCGAGCCTTGTCAGCCGTGTGAACCTCCAGCAGACGACCCCCTGCGGCCTCGACGATCTCAGCCGCTGCGCCCCGCGCTTGCGCATTGCCCTCGAAGGTGAAGAAGGCGCCGCGCAGCCGCTCCCGACCGCTATGAGGATCGGCAACCGTCTGCAACGGATGGAGAGACCCGACCGCGTAGCCACGCTCGCCGAGCGGCGCCAGTACGCCGGCCGGCTGCAACCCGCTCAGGTGGAGCGCCACACAGCCGTCACCCGGTGCACCCAACCGGGCCAGCGCAACGGCGATTTCAGCGATCGTGCTGTCCGGGACCGCCAGCAGCACTCGTGTCCCCTCCGGCGGTGCACCTGGGAAGCCGCGACTGTACCGGGCCAGCGGCTGCCCCAGCACCGGGTGCTCCGGCGGTCGCTCGCGCCGGCCGACGAAGAGCAGCTCGCGGGCGTACTCCGACGCGGCAAGCACCGAACCAAGCGACAGTCCCATCCGGCCCGGCCCCACGATCCAGTATCTCCAGGACATGATCAGGCCGCTGGTGGCGCCTCAAAGATCGCCACGTCCTCCCGTGTCCTCAGGCGACCGAGCACGTAGATCGGCAGCCTGGCTGTCATCTGGATGGAGATGCCGCGCTCCTCCCGCGCGAGAACCTCGCCCTCTCGATACACCTCGGCCAGAACGCTGCCGGCGCTCGCCGGAATGCTGAGCAGCACCGTCCGCCACTGCTCGCGGATCAGTCGCCGCAACGTCGCCCGGAGCGCGTCCAGCCCATCTGGCTCCAGAGTCGACGTGAACACGTGCGAGTCCATGAGTGCCCCGGCCCGCTCCTCGATCGCGGCCTGCTCCGCGTGAGTGAGGCGGTCGACCTTGTTGAACACGACCAGTCTGCCCTTCGCATTGAGCTGCAGTTCGGCCACCACACCCTCCACGACCTCGTGCTGGTCCTCCCAACACGGGTGGGCCACATCGACCACATGACAGAGCAGGTCCGCCTCGTTCGCCTCCTCGAGCGTCGCCCGGAACGATGCGACGA
>CANPVY010000271.1 GCA_947581845.1 uncultured bacterium
TCCATACGATCAAGGGAATGGCCGCAGCGATGGGCTATGAGACGGTAACGCGGCTGTCCCACAACATCGAGTCGGTGCTGGATGAGCTGAGGGCGGGGCGACGGCAGGTCGACCGGGCCGTCACCGACCTCCTGCTGCACGCCGTGGACCTGCTGGAGCAGACGGTGGAGGCAACCGTCGCGGGAACCGAGGCGCCAGACCCGGCCGTGACCATCGAAGGTCTGGTTCAGTGGCGGTTGCTGGGCGAGCCAGCCCCGGCCGCGCCCGTCGCCACACCTCCGCCGGAGGAGTCGGCACGCGTGCGCGCACGTCGGGCCGAGACGTTTGCGAGAAAGGCCGACGCCACGCGTGTGCGCGTCGATATTCGCAGGCTCGATGCCCTGATGAACCTGATCGGGGAACTCACCATCGTACGGGGTCGCCTTCGCGCGCTGGCGGACCTACTGGGATCGGAGCCTCTGCTGGATACAGTTGAGCAAGCGACACGGCTCATCGCCGAGATGCAGCTCAACGTGGTGGAAAGCCGAATGGTGCCCGTCTGGCAGATCTTCGATCGCTTTCCTCGCTTGGTGCGAGACAGCGCACGCTCGCTAGACAAAGAGGTCGAGCTCGAGATCTCAGGCAGGGATCTCGAGCTGGACCGCTCACTGCTTGACGCGATCTCCGATCCGCTCGTTCACCTGCTGCGTAATGCGGTAGACCACGGTATCGAGGCGCCCGCCGAGCGTGAGCAGGCGGGCAAGCCACGAGCGGGGCGAATCGAGATCTCGGCGCGGCGCGAGCGGTCGCGCGTGGTGATAGAGGTCAGCGATGATGGACGCGGCATCGATCGCGAGCAGCTGATAGCGAAGGCCCGCCGCGAGGGCCTCGTCGGGGCCGATATGCAGCTGACCAACCAGGAGCTCTTCCGGATCATGGCGCGACCTGGATTCTCCACGTCCAGCCACGTCACAACGGTGTCGGGCCGAGGGGTCGGCTTGAATGTGGTGGAGGACACGGCCAGAGGCTTGGGCGGCTCGGTGGAGCTGCAGAGCGAGGTGGGCGTCGGCACCACGATTCGACTCGAGCTGCCGCTTACCCTTGCTATTATCCGTGCTCTCATCGTCAAGGTGGCTGGACAGGTCTACGCTGTGCCGGCCAGCTTTACGCTCGAAAGTCTCGAGCTCCCGGGAAGCGCCGTTGAGCGGGCTCACGGGCGCGAGTGGGTCAGCTGGCATGACGAGCGGGTGCCGCTCACCCGTCTGCAGGTGCTGCTGGGCGGTGAGAACGGGAATGGCGAGGGGATCAACGGCGGCGCGGGTGAGCTGCTCAACGTCGTGGCGTTGGCGTTCGGGGGAACGCGGCTGGTTGTGTCGGTGGACGAATTCGTCGGTGAGGAGGAAATCGTAATCAAGCCGTTCGACTTGCCGGTTGGGGCCGTACCCGTGTTCTCCGGTGCGACGGTACGACCGGACGGTCGGCCAGCCCTGGTGCTGGATGTCGGCAGTCTCTGCTAGTGCGGCCATGTCACCCGTGTTGCGACTGAACGGATGAAGGACACAAGAGAGCTCAAAGATCTGCAGCTTGACGCGCTGAGGGAGGTCGCGAACATCGGCGCGGGTCACGCGGCTACGGCACTCAGTCAGCTCACAAAGCGCCGCATCATGATCGACGTGCCGGAGGTACGGGTGTGCCTGATCGAAGAGGCTGCCTCGGCGGTTGGCAACGCGAGTGGTGTGGTCGCCGCGGTTCTCATGCACGTGCTGGGCGATCTCACGGGGCGCAGTCTTCTGATCTTCCAGAAGGACTGCGCGATGCAGCTCACCGACATGCTCCTGAACCGAGAGCCGGGTACGACTAAGGTGTTCGCTGAGCTGGAACAGTCCTCCCTCAAGGAAACGGCTAACATCTTGACCGGCGCCTACCTCACCGGCCTTTCCGACATGCTCGGCCTGATGCTCATCCCTTCGGTGCCCAGCTTGGCGATAGATCTCTGCTCCGCGATTCTCTCGACCACCTATCTCAATTTCGGCCATGACCGAAGCTATGTTATCATCCTGGACACCCGCTTTCGGTTTGATCCAGGCGATCCGGGGATGTCCGGTCACTTCGTTCTGCTGCCGGATCCTTCCAGTCTGAACGTCATACTGAGGGCCGTGCGGCTGGGATAGGGCATGAAGAGCACCGTTCGCTCCGAGGGCGATCTGCGCGTTCTCCGGGCGTTGGCCCGCAGGATCGATCCGGGGGACGCTGGCGCGTACAACAACCTGGGAGTCGTCTACTACCAGAAGGGCCTGTACGAGGAGGCGATCGAGCAGTTTCGCCGTGCCCTGGCTATCGACGAGAAGATGGAGGTGGCACGCCGAAATCTCGAGATCGCCTATCACCAGACTGGCTACTACGATCGGCGGATTGCCCGGCTGGAGCGGCGGCTCCAGGCCAACGACTCGGATAACGAAGCCCGCTTCAAGCTTGCGGACGCCTATCTGCAAACGGGGCGCGTGGACGAGGCGGTCGAGCAGTACGAACTGTTGATCAAGAGAAGGCCCAAAGACGTACGCGTAGTCCTCAAACTCGGCAGCGCCGAGAAGAGTCGCGGTGAGTTGAAGCGGGCCATCGAGTGGTTCGAGCGGGCCCGCGAGCTCGATCCGGATCGCCCGTTGATCCATTACGCACTCGGCGAGATCCTCTACAACCAGGGGATGAATGAGGAGGCGATCGCCCACCTGAAGAAGGCGCTCAAGTTGAGCCCCTCGCTGTCAGAAGCGCATCACCTCTTGAGTTTCGTCTACGGCGACATCGGCGAGACGGAGAAGGCCGCGCAGCACGGCAAGCGTGCAACCGAACTGAATCCCGCGTCTGCAAAGGCACAGGCTAACCTGTCGCTCGACCGCTACAGCCCGGCCCGCTACTTCGAGCTCACCGGCAACGCGCCGACACCCACGACCGACGGCCAGCAGGCGTTCGCACACTACAGCCTTGCCATCGCGTTCCGCGCGCGCGGCCTTTACGAGGAGGCCCGTCGAGAGTTCGCTCGCGGACGCGAGGCAGGCGAGGACACGACACTGATCGAGCAGGCGGAAGCGGAACTGGCGCTGCTCGAGGGCGATGCTGAAGGTGCACTGGGACGATACGATGCGCTGCTGTCAACGCAGGAAGACAGCCCTAAGCTATGGAATGAGCGCGGGGTCACGCTCCATCAGATCGGTCGCCTCGAGGAGGCGGAGCAGAGCTACCGGCGTGCCTTGAGATGGGACGGCAAGTACGCGCTGGCGTGGAACAACGTCGGCGTTCTGAGAGCGCACAGCAGCGACATGACGGGAGCGGAGACGGCGTTCCAGCAGGCTCTGGAGGTCAAATCCGAGCTGGATGAGGCGCGCCTCAACCTCGGGCTGCTCTGGACCAACACCGGTCGGCCCGAGAACAGCCTCCGTCTCTTCCGCCAGATGTTGAATTCCGAGCCAGGTCGCGCGGATGCGTGGAACGGGCTGGGCTTGGCGCTGATGGCGCTGAGCCAGATGGCCGAGGCACGTAACGCATTTGCGCGTGCGGTCGAGTCGGATCCGAGATTTCCACCTGCGCGCTACAATCTCAGCTTCGCGTTGGCGCGGCTTGGCGATCATGAGGGCGCGCTGCGTGAGACGAAGAGCGCTCTTGAGCTTGATCCGTACTACACAGCGCCGCGCTTCAAGCTGGCGATCGACCTCCAGTATGAAGGTGGAGATGTCTGGGCGCCGGAGCTGGCGGCGCCGGAGCGGATCGAGGCAAAGGGATCGGGCATCCGCGATTTCAAGTTTGACCCGGCAGAGCTCGACACGGTGTTCGGGGAGCTGGATGCGCCGGTGGAGGCCCCGCACGAGATGCGGGAGCCGGCAGAGGACGAACGGACCCGGGACGATACCTTCGGGCTGGCGCGCGATTACCTGTCCAGCGGACTCTATGATCGGGCATTGACCGAGGCCGTGCATGCGATGCGCGGGGGCGGTGACACGGCTGAGGGAGCGCTGATTATCGGAAATGTCTATCTGCAGCGCGGGTTCTACGGCGAGGCTCTCGAACGCTTCCAAGAAGCCCGCGCGCTGAGGCCGGCAGATGCGGCCGTCCTCACCGGCCTTGCCCGCAGTCTGCTGCGGCTGGGCCGGACAGACGAGGCGCGCGCCGCGGCCGAAGAGCTTGAGCCGCAGGCAGCCGCGGACGTGGGTCAGCTCTTGACTGTGGCGGAAGCGTTCATCCGCTCGGACGAGGCTGAACGGGCGCTGGCGGTGCTCGACCAGGCTGCGCGAATCTCACCGCGTGACCCGGTGGTGCATCGAGAGGTTGCCAGGGCGGCACTGGTGGTTGGGAATCGCCGACGCGCCAAGCACGCCTACCGCTTGGCCATTGCCGAGGATCCCGATTTCGCTGCGGCCCGGGTGGAGCTGGGGCGGATCCTCGTCGACGAGGGCGCGTATAGTGAGGCGGAGGAGGAGATCCGACAGGCGTTCGAGCTCATGCCCACCTACGCGGAGGGCACGCTGCTGCTGGCCGAGCTGTTGGGCCGACGGGGTCGAACCCGTGAGACCATCAACCTGCTGGCCGGCTATCTGGAGGCCGAGCCTTACAGTCTCGATGCGCTGGTGATGCTGGGTGAGGCGCTGGCGAAGGAAGGAAGGCGCAGGGATGCGGAGCAGGCGCTCTTGCGGGTACTGCGATTCGAACCCGAGCGGCCGTTGGTGCTGTTTCGTCTCGGCGAACTGTGCGCGGAGTCCGGCCGCTACCGCGAGGCGCTCGGATACTGGCGGCGGCTGGTCGAGGTGGCGCCCGAGAGCGAGTACGCCGCGCGGGCCCGCGTGCAGGCGCGGGTGGCACTGGGAATGGGGCACGCCACTGAGGGCGTGGCCAGGAGTGGTGCCTGATGCCGATAGAGGGCTCGCTGCGCGAGTTTGCGTTGCACGACATTCTGCAGCTTCTTCACCTCTCACGGAAGACTGGGGAGCTGAAGATCGTGCAGCAACCGGCGGGTACACGAGGGGTCGTGGTCTTCAAAGCGGGTGCCGTGGTCGGTGCGTACTTGGACGAGGCCTCTCCGCGTCTAGGCTATATGCTGCTCAACGCAGGCAAGATCAGGGAGGCGGATCTCCATCACGCGAATCAGCTGCACGCTGAGAATCCTGCCCGTGCCTGGCGTGACGTCTTCGAGTCGCTCGACGTCGTGCCGCGCGAGGACCTGGAGAGATACGTGAAGTTCGAGATGGAAGAGTTCGTCTACGAGATCTTGGCGTGGCGTGACGGGCGGTTCCTGTTCGTTGAGCGCCCGATACGTGAGTCGGAGTGCGCTGCCTGGATACCCGTCGAGTCGGTCTTGATGGAAAGGGCACGGCGTGTCGACGAGCTGTCCGCGCTATCTACGAGCATTGAAGACCCGAGCACGGTGCCGCGCTTATCTGAGGGAGCCGCAAGTGAAGGTGGCATGCTCGATCTCTCGCCGGAAGAGTGGGAAGTCGTCGGGCGTATTGATGGAGCGAGCGACGTCAGATCGATCGCGCACACGCTGGGGCGCAGCGAGTTCGAGGTCAGCAAGGTGATCGGCCAGCTCGCAGAGGAGGGGCTGATCGAGATCGCTTCAGGAGCTGCGGCTCCAACCAGGCCGGCTCACGAGGTCGCTCTGGATCAAGTGGAGGAGCTGATCAAGCTTGGCGAGCTGGAGTCTGCGCATGAGGGTCTCGATCCGCTTCTGACTCGTCATCCCGATGAGCCGAGAGTCCACTACTTGGCGGCCCGCATCCGCGAGGGCAACGCGGATCTGACAGGTGCGGCGAAAGGTTATGAGACGACCTTGAGCCTGGATCCACTGGCCGAGAATGCGCGACAGCGGCTGGGCCTCGTGCGCTTGAAGCTCGGTGACATCGATGGCGCTGCACGCGAGTGGACAGCGTACCTACGCATGGCACCAGACGGCGCGGAGCGGCGACGGGTCGAGCGGGCTATGACAGTGGTGCGAGAACTGCAGACGATATTAGGCGAATTCAATGGCCGGGAGCACCCGTAGATCACTGCAGGAGCTGAGCGCGGAAGTCGCCGCGAACCCGGACTCGACGGCGTTCGTGGAGCTGGCCGCTGCGTACCGTGAGCGGGGCGATCTCGACCGTGCGGTGCGGCTCTGCCTGCGTGGTCTCCAGCGGCACCCGACTCACGTGGAAGCTCATTACGAGCTCGGGCGCATCTATGAGCAACGTGGCGAGCGGGAGCTGGCTCTGGACGAGTGGGGGATCGCCCTCCAGCTGGCAGCGGATCATCTACCTTCGCGCTTATCGATAATCCGACTCTACTTGGACGAGGGGCGACCTGCAGACGCGGAGCGCGAGTTGCTGATGGCCCGCGAGATCGCTCCCGGGGACGCCAGCGTGGCAGAGCTCTGGAGCAGACTGGAGCCCATGCGCAGGGACGGAGACGAGAGCGAAGACAGCGCCGCGGCCCCGCTCGGTCCGTTCGGCAAATTGATGCGTGAGTACCCGGGAACGCTCGGCGCGCTGCTGGTGGACGCGACCGGTCAGCTGGTCGAGGGCCGGATGACGCCTCGCGGTGTGGAATCGGACAGGATGTTGGGCGTGACGCTGAGTGGCGCGAGAGCGGAGGCCGAGCGGGTCGCCTCCTATCTGCAGCTCGGTGATCTCCGAAGTGTGGTGATCGAGAGTGGGGTCGTTCGGCTGACGATGTCTGCCGTTGATGGGATCACGCTTATCGTCGCCACGGCCTGCGACCTTCCAGCGGGTCAGGCGGCTCGCGTGTTGGAGCGGGCACGCAAGTTGGCACGGGAATACCTGGAAAGCCTGGGCAAATGAGGAC
>CANPVY010000272.1 GCA_947581845.1 uncultured bacterium
CGGGCGAGTCCCGCAGGGCAACGGCATCGCCTACGACGCCGGCGAGTACGCCGACATCCCGGAGAACACGACGATCCTGGGAGCGGCCAAGATCACCGGCCGGACCGCGGGCGGCTGGTCCGTCGGGGTTCTCGACGCGGTCACGCGCCGGGAGCACGCCACGGTTATGCGATCGGACAGCTCTCGTTCGCGCGTTGAGGTCGAGCCGTTCTCCAACTATTTCGTGGGGCGCCTCGCGAAGGATTTCCGTGAAGGCAATCTGCAGGTGGGTGGCATGTTCACGTCGGTGGTGCGCGACCTGGGTAACGCGGCGCTCAGGAGCCGCCTCAACAGCCATGCGGAGGCTCTGGGCCTGGAGTCCGAGCTCTGGTGGGACCAGCGCACCTACCGCCTGGCAACGAGCCTCGCCGTTTCGCAGATCGCGGGCGACTCGAGCGCGATCCTGCGTGCGCAGCAGTCGAGCGCGCGCTACTTCCAGCGGCCGGACCGCCGGCACGGCGGCAACGGGCTGTTCACCGATGCGTACGATCCCTCTCTCACCGTGATGCGCGGCTTCGCCGCCTACGCGCGGCTGTCGAAGGAATCGGGCGACTGGCTGGGTGAGATCTCCGCCAACATCCGCAGTCCCGGGTTCGAGGTGAACGATCTGTCATTCCTCACACGCGCCGACTACGTCTGGATGAACGCGAACGTTGCCCGGCTATTCACGAAGCCGAGGGGCATCTATCGCTCGATGGCTTTCATTGCAGGTGGCCAACAGCAGTTCAACTTCGATGGCGATCTCACGGATCGACAGGTTCAGGGATTCTTCGAGATCGAGTTCCCCAACTATTGGGACTTCGCCAGCTTCTGGATCCATCGCTTCCCGGTGTTCGACGACCGGCTCACACGCGGCGGACCTGTCGTACGGCGCCCGGCTCTCGACTTCTTCTTCTTCCAGGTGTCCACCGACTCGCGCAAGAACCTGGTGTTGAGCACGGAGCCGAGCTACGGATGCAATACGGAAGGTGCGTGCGACTATTCCGTCAACCTGGGCATCACTTACCGGCCCGCCTCGAACGTGTCAATCAGTCTCGGCCCGATGTTGGAGCACGGCGGATCGTCGGCGCAGTACGTGACCGCCGTGGACGACCCGACAGCGGCCGCCTTTTACGGCAGGCGCTACGTGTTCGCCGACCTCAGGCAGAACACCATCTCGATGAACACGCGGCTCAACGTGACGTTCACGCCGACGCTCACGCTCGAGGTCTTTGCCCAGCCGCTGATCTCGAGCGTGCGGCACACGAACTTCAAGGAGTTCGATGCGCCGCGTCGGCTGGCGAAGAGCGTTTACGGTGAGGACATCGGTACCATCACTCGAGACGGAAGCTCGTACAGCGTCGATCCGGACGGCAGCGGTCCGGCCGAGGTGTTCAGCTTCGACGATCCCGACTTCAACTTCCGCTCGCTGCGCGGGAATGCGGTACTGCGCTGGGAATTCCACCCGGGCTCCACGCTGTACCTGGTCTGGACTCAGTCACGGAGCGACACCGCGCCGGTCGGCAACATGGACTTCGACCGTGACGTGCGCGCGCTGTTCGACACACACGCGGACAACATCTTCCTGCTCAAGGTCAACTACTGGCTGGGATTGTAGGAGCGAGCGGCTATGACCGGGACTCCGACCCAGCCCCGCTGCGACTGCCGCGGCGCCGCCGGACCCAGCGCCTGGACCAGACCACCACGATCGCCAGGATCGCCAACGGGGCGAGGTAGCCGAGTCCGCTGATCCCCCAAGCGATCATCCTCATGAAGTTATCGCCAGCACGCACAATGGCCCGCGCGATTCGCCCCCGCGCCGGCGGCGACGGCCGTGCGACCACCACAGGATACGGTTCGTGGAAGACGATCTGCAGCAGCGACCAGGCTGCCTCGCTCTCCAAGTCCTGCAGCTGGCTCTCATACCGTTCGACCTGCTCCCGCACACGTGCCAGCTCGCGCTCGACGCCCAGCAGTTCCTGCAGCGTCCCCGCTCGCTCGTCGAGCATGCGAAGGAGCCGCTCTTCCAGTCGGCGCACATTCCGCAGCCGCACATCCAAGTCTTCCGCCTGCTCCCGCGCCTCGCGCTCGGAGACGCTGAGACGCTCCAGCACACCCAGCGCCAGTACGCGCTCCAGAGCCGCGTTCAAGCGCGATTCTGGAATCCGCAGGCTCATGCTGGTACGCCGCGTTTGCCGCGCTCCCGCCGTATGCGCGAAGCGTTCGACGCGGCCGCCCAGGTCGGCAGCGACCTCACGGATCCGTGCGGCCGTGCTGTCCACGTCCTCAACCTCCAGGGTGACCTCGGCCCGGCGGACCAGCATGGGATCACGCGCCGGGCGCGCCGCACGGAGCGCCAGGCCCGGCTCCTCGAACGTGCTGGGCGTGAAAGTCTCCTCGACCGCAGCGACTGCCTCCGGCACGAGCTCGAAATCCACCTGCGTGGCGCCAGCCTCCCGCAGGATCACACCGGTGTGGCGAGTCGTGCGGTAGCCCTCCGCTTCCGCCACGATGTCGTAGCGTCCAGGCGGAACCGCCTGGATAGCGTAGCGGCCCTCCTCGTCCGTCAACGTTCCGCGGCCCGTGCCCTCCACGTAGACCCGAACGCCGACCACTGGCCAACCTGTGCCCGCCTCGCTGACAAGGCCTATCACGCCGGGCCGGGCGTCGCCGCCGCAGGCCACGAGCACGGCAAGCAGAACGGCTACAATGGGTGCGCTTCGACTCATACTGGGACTCCCTTGGCGTCGAGACCCGGCCGCGCCGCTCCGTACACCCCTGATCCGTCTCACAGCGCGGCCGAGAAATGGGAAGACCTGCCTACGTTGTATGATAGGCGGTTGAGGTCGCTGACGCACCGAGAGCCTCGGGCACCCTGACTCGCAGCTCAGCCAGGGACGCAGACGCGGCGAACCGCGCCGAAGCTCGTGAACGAGAGGTATCAGGCCCACCGTCGCAGCAAGGCGTTGACGGGTACCAGGCACCCTGCTATAGATCGGGCCGCGAGTGCTGCCAGGTGCGCTCGCGTTTTTCCTGTATCAACGGTACCTCGGAGGCCCCATGAAGCTATCACCTCTTTACCTGCTGGCCGCGCTGCTGGTCCTCGCGCCCGCCCTGCCCGGTCCCTCTTGGGCACAGGGCTTCGAGGGCACGATCACGACCCGTCAGATCACCGTGAGTGAGGGTGCCCTATTGGAGATCCTCTACGGCGAGGAGGAGGTGGAGGAGGAACCGAGCCTCGACGCTGAGAGCATCTTCGCGATCCCGCTGGAGCGCGTCCTCAGCCTCGCCGGCTCACTGAGCGACGAAATCCATGTCAGTGAGATCACCTTCTCGATCAAGGGCACGAAGATGCGCATGGACAGCGACGATGAAGAGGAGATGCCCGGCTACGCGTTGCTCGATTTCGCTGCGGGCAGCTTCCAGCTGGTCCAGCCGTCGGAGATGATCTACATCGAGTGGACGAAAGAGGATTTCGAGGAGCTGCAGGCGATGATGCCGGCCATGGAGGAGGGAGAGACAACCCCGAGCGCACAGGTCCGTCCTCTCGGGGTGACGAAACAGATCAACGGCATGGACTGCAGCGCCTACGAGATCAAGCTGGAGGACGCGACTACGATCGCTTGGGTCACGGAGGAACTCCGGGACCTGGTCACAGCGTTCCGCGAGTTCGAGACCCGCATGCAGGGCATGGGCATGTTCGAGGAGGAGGATGAGAGCACCGAAACCCTCTTCCTCGTGGCAGAGCACGGCTTCCCGGTGATGGAGCAGACGCTGACCACGTACAGCATGTTCGGCGGGGTCGAATACGACGTTCAGGAGGTGGTCGCGGTGGAACGCGAGCCGCTATCGGCGAGCCTGTTCACTGTCCCGTCCGACTACGAGCGGCGAAGCTTCCTGGACATGATGCGGATGTTCATGCCGGAGCGGAAGTAACGCGCGTCGTGCCCGGTCGCCGCTGACGCGGCAACAACACGACCGCCGGGCGCAGCCAGGGTGAGCGCCAGCAGTACTGGCACCCCAACCATGCCCGAAACCCTTGCCTGTCGACCCGTTGCGTGGCATAGTGGCGGATAGCCCAGTCACCAAAATAACTGGAGGTATCGAGATGAAGGCGCGATCCGTGCTACTCGCCGTGCTGTCGCTCGCACTCGTGAGCCTGGCCTGCCAGCCGCCGGCCGCTGAGGTGGGCCAACTCAGTGAAGCAGACGAGGCGGCGATCCAGGCCGTCGTCGATGATCTCATGGAGGCCGAGTTGGCCGGCGATTGGGAAGCGATGTACGCGACGTTTACCGATGACGTGGTGGCGATGCCGGCGAACCAGCCCGCGCTGGAGGGGCTGGCCGCGTACCGGGAGTGGATCGAGCCGCTGGATGTCGGCGTCTCGGAGCTGTCGGTGGCGGTGGCCGAGATCGATGGCCGCGGCGATCTGGCCTACGTGCGCGGGACCTACAGCGAGACCTACACGGTCGGAGAGGGTGAGCCGATTGAAGAGCAGGGCAAGTACCTCTTCATTCTGAAGAAGCAGGCGGACGGTTCCTGGCGCTTCGCGATCACCATATCGAACTCGAATCTGCCGGCTGCGGAGTAGCGTTCGGCGCTGGCAGCGCGATGCGAGCGGGGCGGCCCCGATGGGGCTGCCCCGCCGCATCGCTGACGTCTCGTCTCGAGCCGCTGCCGCCTACTGATCGATCCGCGCAGCGTGCATCCCGGATGCACGGAGCGCGACAACACGGCCATCCTCACGGACGAAGGTCACACGGGTGCCTTCGTCGCGCACGAAGAACTCCGTCAGGGATTCCGGCAGCAGCTCGACGCGCCCCTCGCCGGGCACATCGGCCCAGAGGCCGCCGTCACCGACCTCGATGGTGATCACACCCAGCTCGGCTAGCTCATAGCGACCGGCATACTCCTGCAGGACCGCCGGATCGAGCTCCACCACCGTCTTCTCGGTCGGCCTGAGTTCCGGCCAGTCGTACTCGTCGGCGATGGTAAGCAGGATCTCCTGCACCAGGTCACCGCCGCTGTCGGAGTTGGTCATGGCGACCGCACCCTTGCCCCCCTCGATGAACGCGATGAACCCGCAGCGGAAGCCCTCGTTCGCGCCGCCGTGCCGGAAGGCCCTGCCGCCCAGTCCGATCGCCGGGCCCAGCCCCCAATCGTTCATCCCGGGCTCGAGCATCTGTCGCGCCATGTCCGTGGAGAGGACCGCGCTCGGTTCCCCGGCGTACGCCTTCTGGATCTCGATGGCGTAGTGGGCCAGGTCGGTCGGTGTGGTCCAGAGGCCGGCCGCAGCCATCTCGGGGTAGGTGTGCCACTTGCCCTCGACGCGCGTACCGTCCGCACGGTAACCTGACGCCGCCTGGCCGCGGCGCGACTCGGGCAACGGCTGCTCGTAGGTGCTCTCGCTCATGCCGATGGGCTCCAGCACCGTCTCACGCATGATGGCCGGGAACGGCTCGCCGGCGACGTCGCGCAGGAGCAACTGAGCGATGGTGTAGCCGCCGCCGGAGTAACGCCAGAGCGAACCGGGAACCGTGTCAACCCGGATCGGGTCGGTATTGCCCTCACCATCCAGAACCTCGATGGTGGTCGGCACCGTCACGTCGGCCGCATACCCGGGGAAGCCGTGCACCGTGGTGCCGGCCGTGTGCGTGAGCAACCGCCGCAGCGTCACGGGCTCGACCGCCGTGTACTTGTTCTCGGGCACCTGCCAGCGCTCGAGCTTCTCGTTCACGTTCTCATCAAGGTCGAGCATCCCCTCCTCGACCAGCTTGAGCGCCGCCAGCGCTGCGACCGGTTTGCTGATCGATGCCGCCTGGAAGAGCGTCCGCGTCGTCGCAGGCCGTCCCTCCTCCACATCGGCCAGCCCGTAGGCACGGGCCCACTCGAGCTCCCCGTTGTTGATCACGGCGATGCTCACCGCCGGCACCCTGTGCTGCTCCATGCGCTCGGCCAGCGTGCGCAGGGGCACCGGCTCGCCCGCGACCAGCACAGCGGGCAGAAGCTCGTTCTCGATGCGCTGGATATGCGCTTGGACATCCCGGCCCGGCTCCCCAGCTGGGCAGCCGAGCAGCACCAGCACGAGCAACACCGCCAGTCTTCTCATAGCCTTCGCTCCCTCTCGGTTAGAATCGCAGAGGTCAGATACCTCTCGTCTCTACGCGGCGCAAGCCCACAAGCGTTTCACGGGCGCATCGACTCGAAGTGTACGCACCCGC
>CANPVY010000273.1 GCA_947581845.1 uncultured bacterium
GGTCACGATCATCGATCATTCGGGCGCGGCCGAAGAGCTGCCGCTATCGCCGAAGACGGAAGTAGCGGACGCGATCCTCGATCGAGCCGAGCATCTCCTACCAAGTGAGTGAAGCTGCGACGCCGCGCGACCTCCTGATCCGCTATCTCAGACAGCGAGCGGAGCTGGGGGAGCGGGAGATCATTCTGGAGCGGCAGCGCGCCTCGCAGCTGCTCGAGCGGCTGCACGGCGCGGGCGCGCCCGGCCCCGCCCGGCCGGCGACGGCCGCAGCGGCGAACGCGTTCGAGGCGTTGCGGGCGGAGGTGCTCGGCTGTAGCCGCTGCCGGCTGGCGGAAGGCCGAACGACGGTGGTCTTCGGCGAGGGGGACGCCGAGGCCGATCTGCTGGTCGTGGGCGAGGCGCCCGGCTACGAGGAGGACCGCTCCGGGCGGCCGTTTGTGGGCCCGGCGGGCCAGCTGCTGGACAAGATGCTGGCGGCGATCGGGTTCCGGCGCGACGAGGTTTTCATCTGCAACGTCCTGAAATGCCGGCCGCCGCGGAACCGTGATCCTGTGGCAGATGAAGTTGCGAGCTGTCGGCCTTATCTTCGTAGGCAGGTGGAACTCATCCAGCCGAAAGTGATCTGTGCCTTCGGCCGCTTCGCCGCTCAGACGCTGCTGGACACGGAGCTATCGCTGAATCGGCTGCGCGGTGTCACACATGAGTTCATGGGGGTACCGGTCGTCGTGAGTTACCATCCCGCAGCCCTGCTGAGGAACGCGAGTTGGAAGCGCCCGGCCTGGGAGGATCTGCAGGCGCTTCGGCGCGTGTACGACGAGGCGGGCGGCAGAGAGCCAGGAGGCGAGCGTGGCTGACGCGCCAGTGATACCGGCCAGCGAGCGGGCTTCGGGGCCCGGGGTGCGGGCCTGGGACGCGTTCGCGGAGCGCCAGGCCCCGTGGTCGCCGGAGGCCGAGATCTCGGTACTGGGAGGCATGCTGATCGACGCCGACGCGGTGGCGAAGGCCGTCGAGCTGGTGGAGGACGGCATGTTCTACCGGGAGGGCAACCGGCGGCTCTACCGGGCGATGCGGCGCCTGTTCGAGCGGGGCGAGGCGATCGATCCGGTGACGCTGACCGAGGAGCTGCGGGCGAAGGGCGAGCTGGATATGGTCGGCGGCCCGGCCTACCTGGCCGAGCTGATGGAAGCGGTTCCCACGGCGGCGAACATCGAGTATCACGCCAAGATCCTCAGGGACAAGGCGATCTTGCGGCGGCTGATCGAGGCCTCGACGGAGACGGTGCGCGACGCCTTCGAGAGTGGCGGTGATGCGGTCGAGGACACGCTGGATCGGGCCGAGCAGCGCATCTTCGAGATCTCGCAGGCCGGCCGGCGCAAGGGCTTCATCTGGATCAAGGAGGTGCTCTGGCCGGCGTTCGAGCATATCGAGCGGCTGCAGCAGGCGAAGGGTGCGGTCACGGGAGTGCCGAGCGGGTTTCCCGATCTCGACAACCTGACCGCCGGTTTCCAGCGCTCGGACCTGATCGTGGTGGCGGGCCGTCCCTCGATGGGGAAGACATCGCTGGTGCTGAACATCGTGCAGCACGTCGCCATCGACCAGAGCGTTCCGGTCGCCTTCTTCTCGCTGGAGATGTCAAAGGAAGCGATCGTGCAGCGGCTGCTGTGTGCGGAGGGGCGGGTCAACTCGTCGAACCTGCGACGCGGCCGGCTGACGGAGCAGGAATACATGCAGCTGGCGACGGCGGCGGGCCACTTGAACACGGCACCGATCTGGATCGACGACACACCGGCGATCACGGCGCTCGAGTTGCGTGCGAAGGCGCGGCGGCTGCGTGCCGAAGTTGACCTCGGGTTGATCGTCGTTGACTACCTTCAGCTCATGCGCGGGCCGCGGGCGGAGAACCGGGTGCAGGAGATCAGTGCGATCTCGGGCGCCCTGAAGGCGGTGGCCAAGGAGCTTGACGTGCCGCTGATCGCGCTGTCCCAGCTGTCGCGGGCGCCGGAGCAGCGGGGCGAGCACCGGCCGCAGCTCTCGGACCTGCGTGAGTCGGGGGCGATTGAGCAGGATGCCGACCTGGTCCTCTTCCTCTACCGGCCGGAGGTGTACCAGCGCGAGGCGCTGGATGCGACGGGCGAATCCCTGGAAGGCAAAGCGGAGCTGAACGTCGGCAAGCAGCGCAACGGGCCCACCGGAACGATCAACCTATTCTTCCGCAAGGAGTACACCCGCTTCGAGTCCGTGTCACAGCGTGCGCCCGAGGGCGTCTAGTGCCCAAAGCCCGCACCGTCTTCCTCTGTAGCGAGTGCGGCGGCGAAACCTACCGGTGGCAGGGTCAGTGCCCGCACTGCGGGGCCTGGAACACACTGGTCGAGGAGCGGGTGCGGCCGACGGCGGCCGTCGAGCGCTTGGACCGCGGCGGGGCACGCGATGCCCGCGCCGTCGCGCTGTCGGAGGTCGAGGGCGTCGAGCGGCCGCGCTGGCGTATCGGGCTCGCCGAGTTGGACTTCGTGCTGGGCGGTGGTGTTGTCCCGGGCTCGCTGGTGCTGCTGGGCGGTGAGCCGGGGATCGGCAAGTCGACGCTGCTGTTGCAGGTCTCGGCGCGGCTGGCGGCCGCCGGCCACAAGGTGCTCTACGTGTCGGGCGAAGAGTCGGCCTACCAGGTGAAGTTGCGCGCGCAGCGCATACGCGAGTCGAGCGAGGATGTCCTGATGCTGCCCGAGACCTCGGCCGAGGCGATCCTCGATCGGCTCGACGAACTGGAGCCGGACGTACTGGTGATCGACTCGATCCAGACGCTCTACACCGACAGGCTGGAAGGGGCACCAGGCAGCGTGGCGCAGGTGCGCGAGGTGGCGGGCGCGCTGCAGCGCGTCGCCAAGCGTCGCGAGATGGCGACGTTCATCGTCGGGCACGTGACCAAGGAAGGTGGGATCGCGGGACCCAAGACGCTGGAACACATCGTCGATGTGGTTCTCTACTTCGAGTCCCCGAGCGGGCTCGATCACCGCATCGTCCGCGGGACCAAGAACCGCTTCGGCGCCGCCGATGAGATCGCGCTCTTCCGGATGGGCGCCGTCGGGCTGGAGCCGCTGGAGAACCCCTCGGCGCTGTTTCTGCAGGGTCGGCAGGATCGCGCCAGCGGCTCGGCCGTGGTCGCGGCGCTCGAGGGTACGCGGCCGGTGCTCGTGGAGGTCCAGGCGCTGGTCAACCGCTCGGTCTACAGCTCACCGCAGCGCGTGGCGACGGGCTTCGATGCGCGTCGGCTGGCGCTGCTGCTGGCGGTGCTGGAGCGCCGGGCGCGGCTGCGCACGTCGGACCTGGACGTGTTTCTCAATGTGGTGGGCGGTCTGCGGCTGGCGGAGCCGGCGGCGGACCTGGCGGTGGTCGCGGCGATCGCGTCAGCGATTCGCGACATTGTCCTGGATTCGGAGGTCGTCTTCGTCGGTGAGGTGGGATTGGGCGGCGAGATCCGACCGGTCCGCCAGGTCGAGCGTCGGCTGGTCGAGGCCGGGCGCCTGGGCTTCCAGCGAGCCTTCCTGGCGCGCTCGTCCGATGTCGTCGGCAAGGACTTCCCGGTAACGCTCGGGCGGGTCGCCGACGTCAAGGCGCTGATCGATGAGCTCTTCGGCTAGCGTCTGGGCCGTCATCGTCGCGGCGGGGCAGGGAAAGCGCTTCGGCTCGGAGGAGCCGAAGCAGTTCGCGCGACTGGCCGGTCGGCCGCTGGTGCTCTGGACGCTGGAGCCCTTCCGTGCTCACCCGTCCGTGGACGGTATCACCCTGGTCGTTCCAGCAGGTTACGTGGAGCAGCCGCCCGCCTGGCTGGCACGCCTGCAGGCCGAAGAGGTAACGGTCGTGGCAGGCGGCGATGCACGCACCGATTCCGTGCGCCTGGGGCTGGCGACGGTGCCGGCTGCTGTGCCGCTGGTCGCCGTCCACGACGGCGCCCGCCCGCTGGTCAGCGAGTCCGTGATCAGCCGAGTGCTCGAGCGCGCGGGCCCCGGCAGAGGTGCGGTCGCGGGCCGGCGCCTCACCGACTCGCTGAAGCAGGTCGACGGCGCGGGAAGGGTGGTGCGCTCGCTGAGCCGGGAGGACCTCTGGCGTGCGGAAACGCCGCAGATCTTCCCCCGCGAGCTGATCGTGGACCTGCACCGCCGCGCGCAGGCCGACGGGTTCACGGCGTCGGATACCGCCGCCCTCTGCGAGCGCTACGCCGTGGAGGTCGTGCTAGTCGAGATCCGCGAGCCGAACCCGAAGGTGACGCATCCGGACGATCTGCCGCTCGTGGAGGCCTGGATCCGTCAGCGGCTGCAGCTATCCGAACCGTAGGCACGGGAACGGCACGTGCAGGTCGAGCTCGTTCCAGCCCGAGGCGCCGCGGAGGTCGAGTTTGCGGCGCGGCGCGCGGCGGAAGTGCTGGCCGCGGGTGGGCTGGTCGTGCACCCGACCGAGACTGTCTACGGGATCGGCGGCGACGGGTCCCCTGAGAACAACGCACTCATCTCGCGTGTGAAGCGGCGCGAGCGGGCGCAGCCGCTGATTCTGCTGGCTCCCGATCTTGAGGCGCTGCGGGCGGCGCTTCCCGGCCTGGAGTGGCCGGCGGGTGCCGAGCAGCTGGCGCGCTCGTTCTGGCCCGGACCGCTGACGCTGGTCGTGCGCTGTGCGGGGGCGGCCGCCGGGCTGGTGGGGCCGGGGGGCGGTGTGGCGGTGCGGATCACGCCGGATCCGACGGTGGCGGCGATCCTGGCCTGCTGGCGCCGACCGATGACCTCGACGAGCGCGAACCTCAGCGGGCGCGAACCCGCACGAACGGTGGAGCAAGCTCTCGAGGTGTTCGCGGGACGGGGTGATTTGAACGAGGTGGAGCGGCCGCTGCTGGCCGTCGACGCGGGGACGACCCGGGGCGCGCAACCCTCCACGATCGTGAGCCTGGTCGAGTGGCCGCCGCGGCTGATACGCGAGGGACCCGTGAGCCGCCGGCAGCTCGTCGGCTGCGTGCCACAGCTCGCCTAGCCAACAGGGGCGCGATGCGGAAGGAAGACGAACCGACGACCTACAACATCCTGTTCGTCTGCACGGGCAACACGTGTCGCAGTCCGCTCGCTGAGGTGATTGCACGCCGTGCCCTGGAGCAGCGCGGTTGGGATCACGTGCGGGTCGATTCGGCCGGCACCTCGGCGGCCTGGGGTGCGCCGGCGTCGACGGGCTCGTTAGAGGCGGCGGCGGAGATCGGCCTCGACCTCTCCACCCACCGGTCCCAGCCGCTCACCAAGGAGCTGGTGGAGCAGGCGGACATCATCCTGGCGATGACCCCCAGTCACCTGGCGGCCGTGGAGGCCATCGAGGGCGGCGCACAGGTCTCACTGTTAGGCGAGTTCATCAGCGGCCCCGGCGCGGGCGAGCCGATCGAGGATCCGTTGGGTGGTCCGCCTGAGGAGTACGAGGAGGTCCGCGACCGTATCGTGCGTGCGGTGGACGGGCTGCTCGATCGTCTCTCGGCTATCCTGTCTCCCTGAGTAGCCGCTCCGGTTCGCAGGCTACCGCACCCTCGGTCCGGGCGGGCGGATAGGGTTCGGCATCACCCACGAATACCGAGCAGAAGTACTCACCCGGATCCAGCTTGGTGCTTTCCGCGTGGCCTGCCCAGCCGCTGGGGCCCGCGCGCATCTCGATCTTGATGTCTTCTTCCGGAACGAAGGCGAGCTGTTCCAGGGTCTCGGCGTAGCGTGATCCCGCCCGGCTGTCGCTCGTCATCTGGTAGAAGATCTCCTGCGCGGTGACCAGGTTCCTCAGCTCCCCGCGCATCGCGATGAGCTGTGCGGTCCGTCTGGCCCCGCTGAATCGCGCCGCGATGACCGCTGTGAGGACAACGATCAGCGCAAACACGATGGCGGTTTCGAGAAGCTTTCTCATTGCGGTGACCGTTCCCCTGCTGCCAGGTGACTGAAGATGACGGACGAACAGGTCAGTCCACCGCCCGCCTTTCTCGTCTCGGACATCTCCACTTCGACGGTATCGAGACCGAACGAGTCGATCCGCGCACGGGTCTGCGGGGCGCCCGAAGGCACTAGTACGGTCCTGTTGACCGCGAGGCAGTTCGCAGCGTGCGCTTCGGCCCGGGGAACCGCGATCTTGCGGAAGTGCGCAAACCCGCGTGGGTCGAGATGTCCGTCGAGCCAGACGATGACGTCGCCGCCCAGGTACGTGCAGGCCGACTTGAGGTGCAGAACGTCCCGGACATCGACCGGCACGATCCTGTATCCGTGGGCTCCCAGGATCGCCCGGAGCTGCTCGATTGCGTGCACGTTGGTACGCGTCGAGAGACCAACGTAGAGCGCGTCAGCGATACGCAGCACATCGCCGCCATCCAGGGTCGCGGGCGCCTCGATGCGGTGGACCTCGCCGTACCCGCGCAGCGCCTCCTCGACCGCGACGACCTCGCCGCGCCGCGCCTCGGCTCCCGGGGCCGTGATGATGATCTTCCCCCCGAGCAGGAGGGCGGTGTCCTCCACGAAGGGGCAGTCGGGGAAGCGGTCATCGGCCGCGACCCTGACCAGCGTGAGCCCCAGCCCCTCGAGGACCTCGCAATAGCGCCGATGCTGCTGCCGCGCCCGTTCCACATCGATTAGCTCGGCCGGGGACGCGGGTGTGATCGCCCGGTCGAACGTGTCGGGCACGTCTCTGACGAGCGCGTGCGTCGCGCTGGGCATGTCCATAGGCCGAGGTCAAACGTGGCTCTTGGGGGGCGGCCTCAGCAAGGGTGGCTCGGAGGGCGGCAGGAATGGGTCGGAGCCGGGGACCGCTCGCTCCGGTCGACCCGGCACTTCGGGCCGTTGCTGGCCGCAGCGGCATCGCCCGCAGCCGCCGCAGTCGTTACCCGACGAACCGAGCCGGGTCGCTACCACCAACTCCGCTCGGCGGTCCCCGGCTCCTCCCGGCCCCGATTCCGGACGAGGCGAAGATGTTTCGCGGAGCGGCCTGAGGCTGTAAATTACTCATAGAGCGCGCGCGTGCGCGGGCTATCTCCTTGAGAAACAGCGGGCGCTCCCTGCGCCTTTGGGCCCAACTTCCGAACGTGTGACAACGTGCCACCGGCACCTCGGAGGCGAGCATGGATGAGATGAATCTCATCGGCGTCACCGATTTGCTGGAAGCGCTCCGGCCCGTGTTGCTGGCGGTGGCAGCCGGAGTGCTGCTGGTGATTCTGGTGGAGGCCATCTGGCTGCTGGTCTCGGCGGTCAGCGGCCGTCACGAGCGGAGGACGCACTCCTCGTAGCCGCGACGGACGGCAAAGGCCGAACCACTACTGTCTGACGGCCTGGCTGAAGTAGGCCAGGTGCACATCGCTAAGTCTGTTTATCTCGAAGGTCGCGATCCCGGAAGCGCCCCCGTGAAGGGCGAGGTGTACTGCCCCGGCGAGCTCCGCAGGCGTGAGGCTCGGCAGGTAGAGACCGCTGTAGAGGGGGGTCCCAGCCGGCAGCGCGGCGACACCTTCCTGCGTGGCCTCGCCGATCCAGGCGAGGTCCTCGTCGTAGAAATTGTGGTAGATCATCGGGAAGACGGCGTCGATGGGCCACTGATCCCAGGCCTGGCGTACCAGTC
>CANPVY010000274.1 GCA_947581845.1 uncultured bacterium
CTGATCACGCCGATTGCGATGGAGGAGGGGCTGCGCTTCGCGATACGCGAGGGCGGCCGCACCGTCGGCGCCGGCGTCGTCACCCGGGTGCTGGAATAGCGTTTGCACCGCAGGGCGGTGGGTAGCTCCGGACAGGACTGAGAGATCATGCCGAGCAATCGTGTGAAGATCACCCTGGCATGCAGCGAGTGCGAGTCGCGCAACTACAACCTGAGGAAGAACCGGCAGAAGCACCCGGAGCGTGTAGAGTACCGAAAGTACTGCCGGCGCTGCGGCAAGCACACAAGCCACAAGGAGACGAAGTAGCAGGGGATTATGATCGACCGACTGACCCGGCTGCGCGAGTTCCTGTCCACTGTCCCGGTCGAGATGAAACGGGTGACGTGGCCGGACTGGGATCAGCTACGGAATGCCACGGGCGTGATCATTGTGTTCGTGTTGATTGTGGCCGGGATCATCGGTCTGATGGACCTGGTGTTCCGTCAAGTCGTGAACGTGATCATCAGCCAGCTTGGCGCCTGAGGTTGCATGAACGATCAGAAGACCGATCAGGACGCCAGGTGGTACGCTATACAGACATATGCGGGTCACGAGAACAAGGTCAGGACCCTGATCGTTCGACGTATCGAGGAGGAGCCTGGAGACTCGATCGAGGAGAAGGAGATCCAGGAGGTCCTCGTCCCGACTCATGAGGTCGTGGAGGTCAAGGGCGGCAAGAAAGTCGCGAAGAGCAAGCGGCTGTATCCCGGATATGTTCTCGTGAAGATGGTCCTGAATGAGAGGACCCTGCACGAGATCAATAACATCCAGGGCGTGATCAAGTTCGTCGGTGGCGGCAGTGTGCCACAGCCGCTGCGCGAGGATGAGGTCAACAAGATCCTGGGCATAGAGACAGCCGCTGCGGTGGACACCCCGGAGGAGCAAACGCGGATCCCCTTCTACGTGGGCCAGTCCGTAGAAGTGACTGAGGGTCCCTTCAGCGACTTCACGGGTACCGTCGAGCACATCGACCAGGAGAAGGGAAAGGTCAAGGTTCAGGTCTCGCTGTTCGGGCGGTCGACGACGGTCGAGCTGGATTACACGCAGCTCAAAGGTTACTAGCGACGATACGGATGGCTAAGCCCAAGAAGAGAGTCATCGGCTTCATCAAGCTACAGGTTCCTGCGGGTCAGGCGACCCCGGCACCTCCGGTTGGCCCGGCGCTGGGCCAGCACGGCGTGAACATCATGGATTTCTGTAAACAGTTCAACGCCAGGACGCAGGGGCAGGGTGGACTGTTGATCCCGGTCGAGATCTCCGTGTACGCGGATCGCTCGTTCAGCTTCATCACCAAGACGCCGCCAGCGGCCGTCTTGCTGAAGAAGGAGGCGGGGATCGAGAAGGCTTCGGGCGAGCCGAACCGGACCAAGGTGGCGACGGTGAGCCGGGATCAGGTTAGAAAGATCGCAGAACTCAAGAGAGAAGATCTCAACGCCGCGTCGATCGAGGCCGCTATGCGCATGGTTGAGGGGACGGCGCGATCGATGGGGATTGTGGTGGCGGACTGATGCCCAGGCAGGGTAAGCGTTATCGTGCGGCAGCGGAGCTGCGTGACAACACGCGGTACTATGAGGTGCAGGACGCTCTGCGGATCGTGAAGGAGGCAGCCTCGGCCAAGTTCGACGAGACCATCGATGTGGCGGTGCGGCTCAACGTCGACCCGAGACATGCCGACCAGATCGTGCGCGGCACGATCAACCTGCCCCACGGCACGGGAAAGACGGTACGCGTTCTCGCCATCGCGGAGGGCGAGAAGGCACGCGCGGCCGAGGAGGCCGGAGCCGACTACGTCGGGACCGAGTACATCGAGAAGATCCAGCAGGGTTGGCTCGAGTTCGATGCGGTCGTGGCCACGCCTGACACCATGCGCGAGGTCGGAAAGCTGGGACGAATCCTCGGGCCCAGAGGGTTGATGCCGACGCCGAAGGCCGGCACCGTCACCATGGAGATCGACCGCGCTGTGCGGGAGCTCAAGGCGGGACGCATCGAGTTCAGGGTCGATCGTACGGGGAACGTGCATGCGCCCATCGGCAGGGTCTCCTTCGAGCTTGACAAGTTGATGGAGAACTTTCGGGGCTTCATGGATGCGGTTCTGCGTGCGCGGCCGGCGGCGGCCAAAGGCGGTTACGTGCGGAGTGTCACGGTCTCCAGCACGATGGGACCGGGAGTCAAGATCGAGCCCTCGCTCTTCCGCAAGAGCGCCTGAGTTTGCGGGCCTGTATCCGGGTGGCGAGGAAGAGACAGACAATCACCATGGCGCAGCGTACCAGGAAAGAGAAGATCGAGCTAACCGCCGAGCTGGTGCACAGACTCAGTGACGCGCGAGTCCTTTACCTGGCGGATTTCACCGGGCTCAACGTGAAGGACGTGACGGAACTGCGGCGGCGCTTTCGAGAGGCGGGTATTCGGTTCGTCGTCGTCAAGAACCGCCTGGCTTTGAGGGCTCTTGAGCAGCTGGATGTGCCCGATATCTCGGAACACCTGCGGGGACCGACCGGCCTCGTGATTGGCCGGGAGGACCCGGTTGTCCCGGCCAAGACACTGCGCGAATTCGCGAAGGAGTATGAGGATCGCCCGACTGTGAAGGTCGGCATCGTCGAGGACCGTGTGGTGTCGGCTGAGGAGATCCAGCGGCTCGCGGATCTACCTCCACGCGAGGAGTTGCTCGCCAGCATCGCGGGCTCGTTGACGGCTCCTGTGGCCGGTATGGTGGGTGTGCTCAGCGGGCTGCTGCGCGACCTGGCGTATATGATCGGGGAGGTGGCGCGTCAGCATGAGGCGGGTGGCGGCTGACCTGGGTGCCCTGGGGGGCGGATCTAAGCGCGATTGCGAGAGTACAAGGGGTATTCACCGTCACAGATAGGGAAACATGAGCAAGGTTGAGGAGATTCTTGACGCGATCAGCTCGCTGACCGTGCTTGAGGCGGCAGAGCTGAAGAAGGCGATGGAGGAGAAGTTCGGTGTGAGTGCCGCCGCACCCGTGGCAGTGACGGCTGCCACTGCGGGGGCGGCGGCGAGTGAGGCGGCGGAGGAGAAGTACGAATTCGACGTCATCCTCAGCAGTGTCGGCGACAAGAAGATTCAGGTCATCAAGGCGCTGCGCGAGGTCACCAGCCTCGGCCTGAGGGAGGCGAAAGAAGTGGTGGACGGTGCTCCGAGCACGATCAAGGAAGCTGCGAGCAAGGAGGAGGCTGAGCAGATCAAAGCGAAGCTTGAGGAGCAGGGCGCCACGGTCGAGCTCAAGTAGGGTCGGAGGAGCCATCTGGGTCGGCGGTGGCCGTCGGCTAGTGGATCGAAAGACGAGGTGAAGGCCCCTCTGGCTATGGCGCTCGTGTGGCGAGGAAAACTTGTACGCAGGAATACGGAACCCCGCGATCCAGCGGGACGAAGGGGAATTTTGCGTTTTTTACGAACCTCCACCTTCACGCTCAGGCGCGAACCCCGACTTAGGCACCTTTCCCTGGAGGTATAGACCTTGGCCAAGACCATGAGCGACGCAGACAGGCTGGCGAGTCGCAACGCTTCCGGTCCGAACGGCGGCGCGAGCAGCGGACATCCCGTCATCGAGTTCGCCCACCTCGGAACGGCCATGCCGATGCCCAATCTGCTGGACGTCCAACGCAAGGCCTTTGACGCACTGCTCGACCGGGATCTCGAGGAGGGCGCGGCTCGCGATTACGGGCTGGAGCGCGTCTTCAACGAGATTTTCCCCAGCGCTGACGCCAAGCAGAACTTCACTCTGGAGTTCGTCAGCTACTCCCTTGGTGAGCCGAAGTACACGGTCGAGGAATGCATGGAGCGCGACATGACGTACGGCGCTCCGCTCAAGGCGACGCTTCGACTGGTGATCAATGAGGATGTGGGCGGCGAGAAGCGGCCGCGCGATATCCTGGAGAAGGAGGTCTACCTGGGTGAGCTTCCGCTGCTTACCGAGCAGGGGACCTTCGTGATCAACGGGGCCGAACGCGTCATCGTTAGCCAGTTGCACCGCTCACCGGGCGTGGTCTTCGAGGAGACTATTCACCCCAATGGCACCAGGCTGTATTCGGCTCGCATCATCCCGTTCCGCGGCTCGTGGGTGGAATTCTCCATCGACATCCACAACGTGATTCACGTCCACATAGACAAGAAGAAGAAGTTCCCGGCCACCGCCTTGCTCCGCGCCTTCGGACACGGTGGCGACCCGGATGTCTTGGACCTGTTCTATGGCGTTCGCGAGGTAAAGGTGGAGGATATCGCGAGCGACAGGGCCTTGCGTCGTGAGGTCGTCGGGACTCTGCTGGCCACTGCGGTTGCCAACCCGGGCTGCACGGTGCAGCCCGAGACGATCGTGCTCACCGGCTTCGACCTCGAAGAGGATCAGGGTTGGCTCGCCGAGGAGCAGCGCAGCCCGGAGACAGGTCGGCTGCTGGGGGCAAAGGGTGATCCGATCAGCACTGACTTGGTCAACCGGTTGCTTGAGGTGGGGATAGAGGAAGTACCGGTCCATCGTGACGCTGAAGCCTTCCTCGCCTTGCGAGCCAGTGAACTCACGCCTGAGCTGCTCCGGACGCTGCGGAGAGCGAAGGTCGACAAGCTCTTGCTCTACTCGAGCCCGACTCGTGTGTCGCTCCGTGGCCGCTACGAAGACCTCGCCAACCGGCGCGATTGGAGCCATGATCCGCGTCTCGCCGCTGATGTTGTGGACGCCGAGACCGGCGAGGTTCTGGCGGATCAGGGGCGTCATTTCGACGCCAAGCTGTTCGAGGTGCTGGCGAAAACGGGGGTACGGCAGGTTCAGGTCTTTGCCGGCGGTGCCCGTGGCGAGTCGCCGCTGATCAAGAACACCCTGGCGAAGGACCCGACGCATAGTGAACCGGAGGCCCTGTACGCCATTTACTCCCTCCTGCGTCCGGGTGAGGCGCCCAATCTTGAGACGGCTCGCACGGCGATCGAGCGGCTGTTCTTCAATCCCAAGCGGTACGATCTCGGTCGTGTGGGTCGCTACAAGATCAACCAGCGGCTGCGTGACACGTTCCGGCTGCTCGGTATGGAGCCGCCAGCGGCTGAAGTGACGATCCTCACGGTGGCCGACTTCATCGCGATTATCCGCTACTTGATAGAACTGCATGAGGGGCGCGGGTACGTCGATGACATAGATCACCTGGGCAACCGGCGAGTGCGCTCGGTGGGCGAGCTTATCGCCAACCAGTTCTCTGTGGGACTGTCGCGGATGGCCCGGCTGGTCCGCGAGCGCATGTCGATCGCCAGTGACCCCGAACAGATCAACATAGACGACTTGGTGAACGCGCGAACCGTGAGCGCGGTCATCCAGTCCTTCTTCGGCTCGTCACAGCTCAGCCAGTTCATGGACCAGACGAACCCGCTGGCGGAGCTGACACATAAGCGTCGACTCTCGGCGTTGGGGCCGGGTGGCCTGACACGCGAGCGAGCCGGGTTCGAGGTGCGAGACGTGCACTACTCGCACTACGGGCGGATGTGCCCGATCGAGACACCGGAAGGGCCCAACATCGGTCTGATCACGAGTCTGTCGACCTTCGCGCGGATCAACGATCTGGGATTCGTCGAGACGCCCTATCGAAAGGTCCAGCACGGCAAGGTGACCGGCGGCATCGTCTGGCTGACTGCGAGCGAGGAAGAGGAGTTCGCGGTGGCTCAGGCGAACGCGGCGCTCAACCCGGACGGCACCTTCGTCAACGAGGTGGCACTCTGCCGGCAGGCCGACGACTACCCGCTGTTGCCACCCGAGCAGATCGATTACATGGACGTCTCGCCGGATCAGCTGGTGGCGGTCTCGCCGGCGCTGATCCCGTTCTTGGAGCACGATGACGCCAACCGCGCGCTGATGGGATCCAACATGCAGCGCCAGGCGGTCCCGTTGCTGTTTCCCGAGCGGCCCCTCGTGGGCACCGGTCTTGAGGCCAAAGTGGCACGGGACTCCGGCGCGGTGGTCGTCGCCAAGCGGGGCGGCATCGTGACCCAGGTACGCGCAGACGAGATCATGATCGACACCGGCATCGTCAAGCCTGGCGGAGACGAGCCCCTTGCCAAGCTCAGCCAGTTCGATCGGTACAGGTTGAAGAAGTACTGGCGTACGAACCAGGATACGGCGATCAACCAGCGTCCTCTCGTCCAGGTGGGCGATCGGGTAGAGGAGCGCGACATCATCGCCGACGGCGCCTCGACCGATCGAGGCGAGTTGGCCCTGGGCCGCAACCTGACCTGCGCGTTCATGCCCTGGTACGGCCACAACTTCGAGGACGCGATCGTCATCAGCGAACGGCTGGTGAAGGACGACACCTATACGTCCATCCATATCCAGGAGCTCGAGCTCCATGTCCGCGACACCAAGCGTGGCATGGAGGAGATCACCCGCGAGATCCCGAATGTGTCGGAGGAGGCACTCAAGGATCTGGATGAGCGGGGGATCGTGCGTATCGGCGCTCAGGTGAAGCCGGGCGACATCTTGGTCGGGAAGATCACGCCGAAGGGCGAGACGGAGCTGTCCCCTGAGGAAAAGCTGTTGACGGCGATCTTCGGGGAGAAGGCCAAGGACGTTAAGGATAGCTCCTTGCGCGTGCCGCCGGGGATGGCCGGCACGGTGATCGATGCCAAGATCTTTTCCCGCCGGATCGACGACGCACTGCTCGAGAAGGAGCACGGCGAGAGGATTGGGCTGCTCAGGGAGCAGGAGCGCGACGAGATCAGTCGGGTGACGGAGGTCCGCGACGAGGAGTTGCGGGAGCTGCTGAAGGGCCAGACGGTTCAGTTGTTCCTGAAGCGTGGGACCATCGATCCCCTCTTCAAGGAAGGTAAGAAGCTGGGCGAGAGGGTTATCGATGAGCTGGACTTCTCGAAGCTCGACCTCACAGCCCTCAAGGTGAAGAACGCGGCCGCGAACGACAGGATCCGACGCGTCATCGAGGAGTCGCGTCAGCGTATCGAGCGCATCCGCGAGAAGACCGAAGAGTCGATCGACAAGGTCCTGCAGCCAGACGAGCTGTCTCCGGGTGTTGTCCAGCTTGTGAAGGTCTACATCGCGGAACGGCGCAAGGTCGCTGTGGGAGACAAGGTCGCCGGTCGTCACGGCAACAAGGGCGTGATCGCACGCGTTGTGCCCGAGGAGGACATGCCATTCCTGCCGGACGGCACGGCGGTGGACATCGTCCTGAATCCGCTGGGTGTGCCGAGCCGGATGAACGTCGGCCAGATCTTGGAGACGCATCTCGGGTGGTGCGCGCGGATCCTGGGCTTCGAGGCCAAGACGCCTGTGTTCCACGGGGCGACCGAGGACGAGGTCGGCGTGCTGCTCAAGCTGGCTGGCGTTCATTGGGCGCATGAGTGCCTGAGCATCCGCTCCGTCTCGCCACCGCAGCTCAGTGACACCGATGTGCGCCGCTTCATTGACGCGCTGCGGCAAGGAGCAGTGCGAGGACGGGCCAGTAGCGGGGACGGGACGCGACCGTCAGGCTCGGCGTTGGGATTGGGCCGGACGCTCGACGCGCTGCTGGCGGAAACGAGATCGGAGCGGGTCATCGAGATCCTGACCGCTTTGCGCGACTATCTGATCGATGCCTCCACGGAGCTGGCGTCGCGCGCGGGCGAGACGGACCCGGCGAAAGCTGGATTCGAGGCGGCGGCGAGGTTGTCGCGCCGCAAGGGCGCCAGGGAGGGCCTCGACGAGGCTCTCGAGGGCTTCCTGCGACGAGCGGGTCTGACACCGGCGGGCAAGCTGCGACTGCGCGATGGGCGCACCGGCGACTTCTTCACCATGGAGGTGACGGTGGGCAGCATCTACATGATGAAGCTGGCTCACTTGGTGGACGACAAGATCCACGCCCGCTCGATCGGTCCGTACTCGCTGGTGACCCAGCAGCCGCTGGCCGGTAAGGCTCAGTTCGGCGGTCAGCGCTTCGGCGAGATGGAGGTGTGGGCGCTGGAGGCCTATGGAGCAGCGCACACGCTGCAGGAGATGCTCACGGTCAAGTCCGATGACGTGGCCGGTCGCTCCCGAGCATACGAGGCCATTGTGAAGGGGGAGAACCTGCCGGAGCCAGGAATACCCGAGAGCTTCAACGTGCTGGTGAAAGAGCTGCAGTCTCTGGGCCTCAGCGTTGAGCTGGGCCAGAGTGATGAGGGGATCTGAGGGAGTCCTGCAGGCTACATAGAGGGCAAATACAGACATGATCGACTTCCCAAGGCACCGCGAGACTCGTCCGACCGAGTTCGACTTTATCCAGCTGAAGATCGCTTCGCCGGAGCAGATCAGGGCTCTGAGCTTTGGTGAGGTGACGAAGCCGGAGACCATCAACTACCGGTCGTTCAAGCCGGAGCGCGATGGTCTGTTCTGTGAGCGCATCTTCGGGCCGGTGAAGGACTGGGAATGCCACTGCGGTAAGTTCAAGCGGATCCGCTACCGTGGCCATGTGTGCGACAAGTGCGGCGTTGAGGTGACGCTCTCGAAAGTCCGCCGTGAGCGGATGGGCCACATCGAACTCGCCGTGCCAGTAGCACATATCTGGTTCTTCAAGACGCTGCCGTCGCAGATGGGCTACCTGCTCGCGATGACGCTGCGCGACCTGGAGAAGATCATCTACTACGCGAACTACGTGGTGGTGAATCCGGGTAAGCAGAAGGTCAGGCCGAAGCAGTTGCTCGAGGAGGAGGAGTACCTAGAGCTCAAAGCGCAGGCGAGGGAGGAAGGCGACTCGGAGTTCTACGCTGAGATCGGTGCCGAAGGCGTCCGCCAGCTCCTCAGACAGGTCGACATCGACGAGCTGGCTAAGGACCTGCGTCGAAGGGTAGCGACGGAGACCAGCCAGCACCGGAAGAAGCAGCACCTCAAGCGGCTGAAAGTGGTGGACGCGTTCCGCACCAGCGATGAGGACGCGGAGCGCCGTAATCGCCCCGAGTGGATGGTCATGGACGTGATCCCGGTGTTGCCGCCGGACCTGCGTCCGCTGGTCCCGCTCGACGGCGGTCGCTTCGCCACCTCCGACCTGAACGATCTCTACCGGCGCGTGATCAACCGAAACAACCGGTTGAAGAAGCTGATGGAGATGCGGGCGCCCGAAGTGATCCTCCGCAACGAGAAACGGATGCTGCAGGAGGCCGTGGATGCCCTGTTCGACAACGGGCGCCGCGGCAAGGCGATCCGCGGGCGCGGCAAGCGGCCGCTCAAGGCGCTCTCCGACATGCTGAAGGGGAAGCAGGGCCGGTTCCGCCAGAACCTGCTGGGCAAGCGCGTGGACTATTCGGGGCGATCGGTGATCGTGGTTGGGCCGGAACTGAGGCTTCACCAGTGCGGCCTGCCCAAGGTGATGGCCGTCGAGTTGTTCCGCCCCTTCATCATCCATGAACTGGAACGGCGCGGCGAAGCTGAGACGGTGAAGCGGGCCAAGAAGATCGTCGAGCGGGGTGATGACCCGCGGGTGTATGAGGTCCTGGAGGACATCATCAGGGACCACCCCGTGTTGTTGAACCGGGCTCCGACTCTCCACCGGCTGGGCATCCAGGCATTCGAGCCCGTGCTCGTGGAAGGTAAAGCGGTCCGGATCCACCCGCTGGTTTGCGCTGCCTTCAATGCGGACTTCGACGGCGACCAGATGGCGGTACACGTCCCGCTCTCGTTCGAAGCGCAGCTCGAGTGCCGCGTGCTGATGCTGTCGTCAAATAACATCCTCAAGCCGTCCGACGGGAAGCCCATCGCCACGCCCAGCCAGGATATGGTGCTGGGCATCCATTACTTGACGAAGCTCCCTGCAGACTTCGAGGAGCGCTTAGCCAACGCAGGACGCTTCGCGGCGGTTTACGAGGTCGAGCTGGGTCTGGAGAATGGCAGCTTCTTGCGCGCTGACGGGGCGGCGGACTATCACGCGCCGATCTACTACCGCTATGGCGGGCAATGGCTTCCCACGACGGTGGGCCGTGTCCTCTTCAATGACATCCTGCCGGAGGAACTGCGGTTCGCCAATAAGGCGATGGACAAGGGGGCGCTTTCGAATCTCGTGTTCCAGTGCTTCCGACACGTCGGTCTCAAGCGGACCACCGACTTCCTCGATCGGCTCAAGGACTTCGGATTCAAGTATGCCACCGTGGGGGGCACGTCGATTGGCATTGAGGATCTGGAGATACCGCCGCGGAAAGCGGAGATCATCGGTGTGGCCCGTGCCGATACGGAACGCTTCACGCGGGCCTACGAGAAGGGTGTGATCTCGAACGGTGAGCGCTACAACCGCGTCATCGATGCCTGGACACATGCTAACAACGATGTCGCGGACGCGATGGTGGGTGCGTTGAGGACATCGCGGGGCGGCTTCAACCCCGTGTATATGATGTTCGACTCGGGTTCACGCGGGTCGCGCGACCAGATCAGACAGCTCGCGGGCATGCGCGGTCTCATGGCCAAGCCGCAGAAGAAGCTCACCGGGGGCATCGGTGAAATCATCGAGAGCCCCATCCTCTCCAACTTCCGCGAGGGGCTCACCGTGCTGGAGTACTTCATCTCCACGCACGGCGCGCGGAAAGGGCTGGCGGACACGGCACTGAAGACGGCCGACGCCGGATACCTGACTCGGCGGCTGGTGGACGTGGCCCAGGACGTGACGATCACCGAGGAGGACTGTGGAACGGTCCTCGGTCTCGAAGTCTCGGCGCTCAAGGAAGGCGAGGACATCATCGAGCCGTTGCGGGACCGCATCACGGGCACCGTGGTGCTGGAGGCGGTGGTGGACCTGATCGATGGCCAGCGGCTGGTCAGAGCCGGTGAGATGATCAATGAGGATGCCGCCGAGGCCATAGAGGAGGCGGGGATTCAGTCGGTTCGCATCCGCTCGGTTCTCACCTGTGAGGCACGGCGTGGTATCTGCCGACAGTGCTACGGGCGCAATCCGGCGACGATGGACACGGTCGACGTGGGCGAGGCGGTCGGTATCATTGCCGCGCAATCTATCGGCGAGCCGGGTACGCAGCTGACGCTGCGCACCTTCCACATCGGCGGCACGGCAGCGCGCATTGCGGCACAGACGGAGCGCAAGTCGAAGGTGAATGGCCAGGTCAAGTTTGAGCGCATCACCTTCGTCTCTGGGTCCGGCAGTGGGCGGATCGTGACCAGCCGCGAAGGCGAGATTTTGATGCTGACTGCGGACGGGCAGGTGCGTTCCCGCCTGACAGTCCCCTACGGCGCGACGTTGCACGTCGAGGATGCCCAGCAGGCTAAGACCGGCGAGCTGCTGTTCAGCTGGGATCCCTATTCCGAGCCGATCGTAGCGGACGGGGAGGGTATCGTCGAATTCCAGGACATCGTAGAGGAAGAAACGGTTCGGGAGGAGCTCGATGAGTCCACGGGACGTCGGCAGCTGACGATTATCGAAGATCGGGAGAAGAAACTGCATCCGCAGATCAACATCAGGCGCGACGGCAAGAAGGTACGTGAGTTCATCGTGCCGGTAGGTGCTCAGCTGGTCGTGCGTGATGGCCAGTTGGTCGAGCCCGGCCAGATGCTGGCCAAGATCAGCCGGGAAGTCTACAAGACCCGCGACATTACAGGCGGCCTGCCGCGCGTGGCGGAGCTGTTCGAGGCGCGCCGACCCAAGGACCCGGCGACGATTGCTGAGGTCGACGGGTCGGTATCCTTCCGCGGCATCAAGCGGGGCAAGCGGGAGGTCGTGGTCACGTCAGATAGCGGCGCGGAGAAGAGCTACGAGATCCCGGTGGGTAAGCACTTGCGCGTCCATGAAGGCGATCGCGTACGTGCGGGCGATAGGCTCTCTGAGGGACCGGTCAATCCACACGACGTCCTGCGGATCAAGGGGCCCCGCGCCGTGCAGGAGTATTTGCTCAACGAGATCCAGGAGGTCTACCGTCTGCAGGGAGTGCGAATCAACGACAAGCACATCGGCGTTATCGTGCGTCAGATGCTGCAGAAGGTGCGAATCGTGGACCCGGGCAACACCGAGTTCCTCGAGGGCGAGCATGTAGACCGAGTCGAGTTCCTGGATATGAATGCGAAGATGCGCCAGCAGGGCAAGAAGCCGGCGCGCGCCGAGCCGCTGCTCTTGGGGATTACCAAGGCGAGCTTGACCACGCGTTCGTTCATCAGCGCCGCCTCGTTCCAGGAGACCACACGGGTGCTCACCGATGCCGCCGTCCGGGGTGCTAGGGACGGCCTGTTGGGTCTCAAGGAGAACATCATCATTGGGCACCTGGTGCCGGCAGGAACCGGTGTGCACCGCTATCAGGACGTCGAGTTCCTGGTGGAGGGTGCGCCGATTGAGCGGGAGATCAAGGAGCTGGCGGAGGCCAAGGCAGAGCCCAAGGAGGAGCCAGAGATAAGCCTCGCCGACCTGGTCAGGGAGGCCGGCAACCCGGCCAGTCACCCGAGCACGGGGGCGGGCGACTAGCGGCGGCGTGCGGGAGCGGAAGGCCCCGGCCGCCTCCCCGGCGCTGGGGCCTTCGTATTTGGGGCGGTCGGTTGACATCGAAGGGGCCGGCGATAGGTTTGGGGCACTCCGAAGAGAGGCCGATAACGCAGTAGTGGCGCGGCGAAGGGCTTGACGCTGAGAGCGCATCAGCCTACCTTTTTCGGTCTGCCGACGAACCGGTCTACACAACATTTTCCGTCGGGGGCGGCCAGCGTCTCCGGCCTTTCTTTCGTGGGATCGGTACGCTGACGCGGCGAACGGAGACCACAGAAGAGAGACGTATGCCGACGATCAACCAGCTGGTCCGCATGGGCCGCAAGAAGGTCGCCAGGAAGGACAAGGCCCCCGCTCTCGAGCAGAATCCTCAGAAGCGGGGCGTCTGCACGCGCGTCTACACCACCACGCCGAAGAAACCCAATTCGGCGCTGCGTAAGGTGGCTCGTGTTCGCCTGACCAACGGGTATGAGGTCACCGCCTATATCCCGGGCGAGGGTCACAACCTGCAAGAGCACTCGATAGTGCTCATACGCGGAGGGCGCGTGAAGGATCTGCCAGGCGTCCGCTACCACATCATCCGGGGCAAGCTCGATGCGGCTGGCGTGTCCGACCGCAAGAGGAGCCGCAGCAAGTACGGGGCGAAGCGCCCCAAGGCCTAGCGGCCCGCCGTGCGGCGGCGGGCCGGCCACTTTCGATGCAGCGCTAGGGCCATGGCTAGAAGACAGAGAGCCGTCACCAGGGAGGTGCTCCCCGATCCGCAGTACGGGAGCGAGTCAGTAGCGAAGTTCGTCAACGCGCTGATGAGCGAAGGCAAGAAATCGCTCGCCGAGAAGATCTTCTACGAGGCCATGCGGACCGTGGAGGAGCGGACCGGTCAGCCGGCGATGAACGTGTACCGGCAGGCATTCAGTAACACCAAGCCCGTGCTCGAGGTGAAGAGCCGGCGTGTGGGTGGTGCCACCTACCAGGTGCCGGTGGAGGTGCGACCGCGGCGACGCGACGCTCTGGCGCGACGCTGGCTGATAGCGGCGGCTCGCGAACGGAGCGAGAGGACGATGGCCGAGCGTCTCGCGGGCGAATTGATCGCGGCCGCCAAGGGTGAGGGCGCTTCGGTCAGAAAGAAGCAGGACGTCCATCGAATGGCGGAGGCCAATAAGGCATTCGCGCATTATCGCTGGTGATAGCGCTAGCCAGAGAGGTAAAGGCACCTAAGAAGTCAAGTGATGATATGCCAAGGCAGGTAGCGCTGGAGCGGATCCGCAATATCGGCATCATGGCTCACATCGATGCCGGTAAGACCACGACCACGGAGCGCATCCTCTACTACACCGGCAGGGTGCACCGCATGGGCGAGGTGCACCATGGCGACACGGTGATGGACTGGATGGAGCAAGAGAAGGAGCGGGGGATCACGATCACGTCCGCCGCGACCACTTGCTTCTGGGAGCACCTTGGCAGCCAACATCGCATCAACATCATCGATACACCGGGTCACGTCGATTTCACGGCAGAAGTCGAGAGAAGCCTCCGCGTGCTCGACGGCAGCATCGCCCTCTTCTGTGCGGTGGGAGGTGTGGAGCCGCAGTCGGAGACCGTCTGGCGACAGGCGGATCGTTACCGTGTTCCGCGCGTCGCCTTCGTGAACAAGATGGACCGCGTGGGCGCCGATTTCGACAATGTGGTGCGGATGATGCGCGAGCGCCTGGGCGCGAACGCCCATCCGATCCAGTATCCTCTGGGCCAGGGCGAATTGTACACGGGCGTTGTAGACCTGGTTCGCCGGACAGCGATTGTCTATGACGAGGCTTCTCTCGGAGCGCAGTGGACCGAGGAGCCGATTCCCGAGAGCCTGCAGCAGCGTATAGCCGATCTTCGCCACCGCCTGCTCGAAGCTGCCGTCGAGCACCAGGAGGACTTACTGGAGAAGTACCTCGCGGACGAGGCCTCCTTGACCGACGACGAGGTGCGACGCGCGATCCGACATGCCACCCTCAGCAACTATATCACGCCCGTACTCTGCGGCGCCGCGTTCCGCAACAAAGGCGTGCAGCAGCTCCTCGATGCCGTCGTCGACTACCTCCCGTCCCCCATCGATGTCCCCGCCATTCGTGGCCATCTTCCCCATCACGACGAGCATATCATCACCCGGGAAGCGAACGACGGCGCTCCGCTCAGCGCCCTCGCCTTCAAGATTGCGACGGATCCGTTCGTCGGCCGCCTGACCTACCTTCGCATCTACAGCGGCTCGCTGAAAGCCGGGTCCTACGTTCACAACGCGTCAACGGGGAAGACTGAGCGCATCGGTCGGCTCTTGCAGATGCACGCGAACCGGCGTGAGGAGCGGGATGAGGTGTACGCCGGCGACATTTGCGCGGCGATCGGGTTGAAGGGGACCAAGACCGGGGAGACGATCTGTGACAAGGACCACCCGATTATCCTCGAGGCGATGAGATTCCTCGAGCCGGTGATCTCGGTCGCTATTGAGCCCAAAACCAAGGTCGATGAGGACAAGCTGGCCAAGGCGCTGGCCAAGCTGGCGGAGGAGGATCCCACATTCAAGGTCGTCACCGACCCGGAAACCGGGCAGACGATCATCTCTGGCATGGGCGAGCTACACCTGGAGATCATCGTCGACCGCCTGCGGCGCGAGTTCAAAGTGGACGCCAACGTGGGTCGGCCGCAGGTTTCGTACAGGGAGACGGCCAGACAGCCGGCCTACAAGGTGGAGGGCAAGTACATACGCCAGACGGGTGGGCGCGGTCAGTACGGTCACGTGGTGATCAACCTCGATCCGGGCGACCCGGGAAGCGGGTTCAGCTTCGAGGATCAGATCACTGGGGGTGTGATTCCGAAGGAATACATCGGGTCCGTGGAGCGCGGCATCCGGGAGGCGATGGACGCTGGAGTGCTTGCGGGCTACCCGATGGTCGATCTGAAGGTGACTTTGGTCGGCGGCTCCTACCACGAGGTCGATTCGTCGGAGATGGCGTTCAAGATCGCCGGCTCGATCGCGATGCGCGAGGCGGCCCGCCGGGCTGACCCGGTACTCCTGGAGCCGGTCATGGATGTCGAGATCGTCACGCCCGAAGAGTACCTGGGCGGCGTGGTGGGGGATCTGTCCAGCCGGCGCGGCAAGGTCGGTGGCATCACACAGCGCGCTGATGCGCGGGTAGTCGGGGCAAGTGTTCCCCTGGCCGAGATGTTCGGTTACTCGACGGCGCTCCGCTCGCTGAGCCAGGGGCGTGCCGTCTACACGATGCAGTTCTCTCACTACGAGGAAGTGCCCAAGCAGAAGGCCGACGAGGTTCTGAATCGCGGTGCTCCGGCAGTCGCGGCGACTTCGTAGCGGCGCGGGCGCGTGGGACACAACGAGGAGAGAAGAGAGAATGGGGAAGGCGAAGTTTGAGCGGACGAAGCCGCACGTGAACGTGGGGACGATCGGCCACGTGGACCATGGGAAGACGACGTTGGTGGCGGCGGTGACGCTGGTGCAATCGAAGCGGGGGCTGGCGGACTATGTGCCGTTTGAGCAGATCGACAAGGCGCCGGAGGAGCGGGAGCGGGGGATCACGATAGCGACGGCGCACTTGGAGTACGAGACGGAGAGGCGGCACTATGCGCACATTGATTGTCCGGGGCACGCGGACTATGTGAAGAATATGATTACGGGTGCGGCGCAGATGGATGGTGCGGTGTTGGTGGTGAGTGCGGCGGACGGGCCGATGCCGCAGACGCGGGAGCATGTGTTGTTGGCGCGGCAGGTGAACGTGCCGTACATCATAGTCTATCTAAACAAGGTGGACATGGTGGACGATCCGGAGCTTTTGGAGTTAGTGGAGCTTGAGGTACGGGATTTATTGAACGAGTATGAGTTTCCGGGTGATGATCTGCCGGTGATCAAGGGGAGTGCGTTGAAGGCGTTGGAGAGTGGGGAGCCGGGGGTGGAGGAGACGAGGAGTCTGGATGAGCTATTGGAGGCGTTGGACAGCTATATCCCGCAGCCGGAGCGGGATGTAGAGAAGCCGTTTTTGATGCCGGTGGAGGATGTGTTTTCGATCACGGGTCGTGGGACAGTGGGGACGGGGCGGATCGAGCGGGGGAAGATCAAGGTAGGGGATGAGGTAGAGATTGTGGGGTTGGGGGCACACAAGAAGACGGTGGTGACGGGGGTGGAGATGTTCCGCAAGACGCTGGACGAGGGGGTAGCGGGGGACAATGCGGGGGTGTTGTTGCGGGGTGTGGAGAAGGACGAGATCGAGCGTGGGATGGTGTTGGCGTGGCCGGGATCGATCACGCCGCATACGAAGTTTGAGGGTGAGGTGTACGTATTGACGAAGGACGAGGGAGGTCGTCACACGCCGTTTTTCACGGGGTATCGTCCGCAGTTTTACTTTCGCACGACGGACGTGACGGGGGAGGTGAAGCTGCCGGACGGGGTGGAGATGGTGATGCCGGGGGACAATGTGACGATGACGATCGGGCTGATCACGCCGATTGCGATGGAGGAGGGGCTGCGCTTCGCGATACGCGAGGGCGGCCGCACCGTCGGCGCCGGCGTCGTCACTAAGGTGCTGGAATAGTCGG
>CANPVY010000275.1 GCA_947581845.1 uncultured bacterium
AGATCGAGGCACTTCAGCTTCGCAGGCGCCAATTCGTGCGAGCGTTCCGAACCCTGTTGGATCGCTACATCTCCGAGCTCGAGGTGGAGGAGGCGCGCTTAAGCGAGTCGATCGAGGTTCCGAGTACGGGAACCGCGCCCGAGCGGAGCGGCGAACCGGCGGAGCAGACGCCGCAGGCGGCGCGGCCAAGCGAGCAGGCGCAGGCCAAGCAAGGCGAGTGGCTGTCATCGCTGGTTGCGGAGGGCGAACAGGAAGATGACGCCGATGATGCGGTGGAGCGCTGAGGAGCTGGTTCGACGGATCCGCAGCGCTGCTGATGCGATCAGGGCTCGCACACCATACCGGCCGCGCGTGGGTATCGTCTTGGGTACCGGTCTGGGTGCGCTGGCCGACGAGATCACGCCGGACACGATCATCCCGTACGAGGACATCCCTGACTTCCCGATCCCCACGGTAGAGACGCACAGCGGGCGGATGCTCTTGGGCGAACTGGCGGGCCAGCCCGCAGTGGCGATGCAAGGTCGCTTTCACCTGTACGAGGGTTACTCGCTGCAGCAGGTGACGTTCCCGATTCGCATCATGCGTGACTTGGGGGCTGAGATACTCGTCGTATCCAATGCTTGCGGGGGCATGAATCCGATGTGGGACGTGGGCGATCTGATGCTGATCGCCGACCACATCAACCTGCTCGGAGACAATCCGCTGATCGGGTCGAACCTGGAAGAATTGGGCCCGCGCTTTCCCGACATGTCGGAGCCCTACGACCCGGGTCTTCAGCGATTAGCGCTGGAGGTGGCCAGGGAAGAGCAGATCACCCTGAGGCGCGGAGTGTACGTGGCAGTCCCGGGGCCGAACTTGGAGACCCGCGCCGAATACCGATTTCTGCGGATGATCGGCGCCGATGTGGTGGGGATGTCCACGGTGCCGGAAGTCATCGTGGCGGTCCACGGCGGTATGAAAGTGCTGGGTATTTCGATCATCACCGACAGCTGTCTGCCGGACGCCCTGAAGCCGGCCAGCGTCGAGGAGATCATCCGCGTGGCGAACGAGGCGGAGCCGAAGCTGACACGCTTGATAAGAAACGTGGTGGCGCGTCTGGGCTGATATAGCGAGATGGGTAAGAAGCGTTACCGTGAGATTCCCGAGGACCCGACCGGGCTCGAGGAGGAGGTCCTGGCGGCCTGGGAGCAGGAGAATACCTTCCAGCGCTCGCTGGAGCTCACCCGAGACGGCGAGCCGTTCGTCTTCTATGAGGGGCCGCCGACAGCGAACGGCCGGCCCGGAATCCACCACGTAATCTCGCGTACTCTCAAGGACACGTTTTGCCGCTACCAGACGATGCGAGGCCGCTCGGTCACACGCATCGCCGGATGGGACACGCACGGCCTACCCGTAGAGGTGGAGGCGGAGAAGGCACTTGGGATCTCTGGCAAGCCGGAGATCGAAAGGATCGGCGTCGAGCGGTTCGCCGAGGTGTGCCGCGAGCACATCTTCACCTACAAGGAAGACTGGGAGAAGTTTTCGCTGCGAATCGGGTTCTGGCTCGATTACTCGCGTGCCTATATCACCTGCTCGCCGGAGTTCGTCGAGAGCGTCTGGTGGGCACTCTCCCGGTTCCACGAGAAAGGCCTGCTCTACCGCGGGCACAAGGTCGTGCCCTACTGCCCGCGGTGTGGGACCGGTCTGTCGAGCCACGAAGTCGCCATGGGCTACGAGGACGTCACCGAGCCGGCGGTGACGGTCAAGTTTGCGATCGAGGGTCGCCCGGGCGAGTACCTGCTGGCCTGGACCACCACGCCGTGGACCTTGCCGGGTAACATCGCTCTGGCTGTCAGTCCGATGATCGCCTACGTGAAAGCGCGCGTTGGTGACGAGATCTACTACCTCGCCGAACGGCTGGCCGACGAGGTGCTGGGTGAAGGATACGAGGTCCTGGAGATCTTGCCCGGCGGGGCGCTCGAGGGACTGCGCTACGAGCCGCTGTTCCCGTTCCTCGCGGATGTCGTCGGCAGGCAGAACGGCTGGTTGGTGGCGACCGCCGATTTCGTTACCGCCGACGAGGGGACCGGGATCGTGCACACCGCGGTCATGTACGGCCAGGACGACTACGACCTGGGCGTCGAGCTGGGTCTGCCGATGCACCACCTGGTCGATGAGGAAGGTTGCTTCAACCCGGAGGTCACGCGGTGGGCGGGCGTCTTCGTGAAGGACGCCGATCCGAAGATCATCGAAGCGCTCGAGGAATCAGGCCAGCTTTGGAAGGCTGCGGATTACACGCACACCTATCCCTTCTGCTGGCGCTGCAATACGCCGCTACTCTACTACGCCCGCGATTCTTGGTACCTGCGGACAACGGCGGTCAAGGACCAGCTACTGGCGAACAACGCTGCGGTCGGCTGGCATCCGTCGGAAATCGGACGGGGCCGCATGGCGGAGTGGCTCGAGAACAACGTTGACTGGGCACTCTCGCGCGAACGCTACTGGGGCACACCGCTGCCCGTGTGGATCTGCGATCGAGACGCTTCGCATATCGAGGTTATCGGCAGCTACAGCACGCTCGCCGAACGTGCGGGAATCGAGGTTAGCCCCGGCTTCGACCCTCACAAGCCGTTCATCGACACGGTTGAGTGGGAGTGCTCGCAGTGTGGTGGGAGGATGCGGCGCACGCCCGAGGTCATCGATACCTGGTTCGATTCCGGGTCCATGCCGTTCGCCCAGTGGCACCACCCGATGGAGAACCGGGAGACCTTCGAGCAACAGTTCCCGGCTGACTTCGTCGCTGAAGGAGTTGAGCAGACCCGCGGCTGGTTCTACTCGCTGCTGGCCATCAGCACTGTGCTGTTCGACCGGTCGCCCTATGAAAACGTCGTGGTCAACGATCTGGTGCTCGATGCCGAAGGAATCAAGATGTCGAAGTCCCGCGGCAATGTTGTGGATCCGTGGGACGCCATCGGCGAGTTCGGTGCCGACGCAGTCCGCTACTACTTCCTCTCGGTAAGCAGTCCGTGGTTGCCGAAGCGTCACGATCCCAGAGCGATTGCCGAGGTTCGGCGCAAGTTCTTCGGCACGCTCTTGGCAACATATCGGTTCTTCGAGCTCTACGCGAACATCGAGGGTTGGACGCCTGAGCGGAGTCCGGCGGCCAACGAGCGGCCCGTGTTGGACCGCTGGTTGCTGTCGCGGCTGGACGGGCTGGTTTCGGACTGCCAGGCCGACTTGGACGGGTTCAACGTTACTCACGCGATCCGCCGAATCGCTGAGTTCGTGGTGGATGACCTGTCGAATTGGTACGTACGGCGCTCACGCGCACGCTTCTGGGGTACGCGGACCGCGACGCGTGAGACCATGGACGCCGCCTTCGGCACCCTCTGGGAGGCGCTGGTGACGGTCTGCCGGCTGCTGGCGCCCATGGTGCCGTTCGTGAGCGACTGGATGCACCGCGAGTTGACCGGCGGAACCTCCGCGCATCTGCAGTGGTATCCCCAGCCGGACGCCCGACGGGACGAGGCGCTGGAAGCCGCGATGGCGTTGGGTAAGCAGCTGGCGGGGATGGGGCGCGCGGCGCGGGAGGCAGCGGGCATCCGGGTCCGCCAGCCGTTGCGCCGGTTGCTGGCGGTGGTTCCCGAGGGGCAGGCGGCGCGGCTGGGCGAGGAAGTGCTGGGGATCGTGCGCGACGAGCTCAACGTCAAGGAAGTGAGCTTCACCGCTAGCCGGACCGAGCTAGCGGGCCTGACGCTACACTCCGAGGCAGGGGTCGTGGTCGGTTTGGACACCGAGGTTGACGAGGAGCTCAGACTCGAGGGCACCGCCCGCGAGTTGGTGAACCGCATTCAGCGGCTCCGGCGTGAGGCCGGGCTGCAACTGGACGATCGGATCCGTTTGGGTATTTTTGGGGCTCCGGAGGTGGCCTCTGCAGCGGAAGCGCACCGCGACTACATCGCGAGCGAGGTGCTGGCTGTGGAAATCGAGATCGGTGCGGAACGTCCGGAAGGCGATAGATATCAACACGTGAGAGGGATCCGGTTGCATGGACGCGAGGCCGTGATCGGCGTCCAGGTCAGGTAAGTCCTTAATTACTAGTGGCTTACGGGATCCGCAAGCGAAGGGACCAACCATGCCAATGACGAAGAAAGAGCTGGCGCACTTCGAGCAGCGCCTTCTAGAAGAGCGGCAGAAGATCATCAAGCAGCTTGCCCAATTCGACGAATCGTTCTCCGACACCCTGCAGGGCTCCGACGGAGATCTCTCGGCCTACAGCTTTCACATGGCCGATCAGGGAACAGATGCGATGGAGCGGGAAAAGGCTTTCCTGTTTGCCAGCAAGGAGGGGCGGCTGCTCTACCACATTGACCAGGCGCTGCGTCGGCTTTACAAGACACCCGAGCATTACGGTTTATGTGAAGAATGCGGTGGCGAGATCGGTTTAGAGCGTCTTGACGCTCTGCCTCACGCGCGGCTGTGTATCCACTGCAAGGAGCGCGAGGAGAACAGTGGTTCCTGACGGCTATCCTCGGGCCGAGGAAGTCGCGAAGCCGGGTGACTTGGCGGACGCGGTGTCGCTGCGGAGCAGATTCGTCGCGTTTGTGGGCACGGCCGGTGCAATCCTGGCCGTGGATCTCTTCACGAAGTTCTTGGTCCAGCATACACTGCTCCCCCATGACTCCATACCTGTCTTCGGCGACTTCTTCCGCCTGACCTACATCCGTAACCCTGGGGCGGCGTTCGGCCTGCACCTGGGTCCGTACTCCCGGTTCATCTTCCTGAGCCTCGCGTTCATCGCGCTCGGCGTCCTGATCATGATGTACCGGCACACGTCAGCGGCTGATCGGCTGAGGCTGTTCGCGATCGGGGCCATTGCCGGAGGGGCATTGGGCAACGTGATCGATCGGCTGCGCTCCGCGGATGGGGTGGTTGACTTCCTCGATTTTGGTGTCGGAGATCTTCGCTGGCCGGTCTTCAACATCGCGGATACCGCGGTCACGATCGGCGCCGCGCTGCTCCTGGCCTCGCTCTGGGTGGAGGACCAGCATCGCGACCGTGACAAGAGTTGACAGAGTCGAGGGGCCTGACGGACTCGTTACCTATCTGATCCGAGTCGATGAGCCGCCTGCACAACGACTCGACCGCTATCTTGCCGAAAAACTATCCCTCTCTCGCTCGCGTGCTGCATCTCTGATTGAGGCGGGCCACGTTCGTATCGCCGATCAGGTGCCGAAGAAGAGCTACGTTCCGGAGGTCGGCGACACGATCCTGGCCGAGGTGCCAGCGGCGGAGCCGACGGTCGCCGCCGCTGAAGACATACCGGTAGAGATCGTCTTTGAGGACGAAGGGTTCCTTGTGGTTGACAAACCGGCCGGGATGGTCGTACACCCGGCGCCGGGTCACCCCCGCGGCACTTTGGTGAACGCTCTGCTGCACAGGACCGGCCGACTATCGCCGATTGGGGGCGCTCGACGTCCCGGTATCGTCCATCGCCTGGACAAGGACACCTCGGGTTTGGTGATCGTAGCCAAGCAAGAGGCGGCTCACCGTCGTCTGGCGGACGCGCTGGCACGCCGGGCGATCGATCGCCGCTACCTGGCGGCGTGCTGGGGACACCTGAGTGATGACCATCTACGTGTCGAGGCCGGGCTTGGCCGGCATCGGCGCGACCGAAAGCGTATGGCTGTGAGGCCAGGGGCGAGGCCGGCGGTCACCGAGATCGAGCGTTTGGAACGCTGGAAGGCGGCGGACTTCCTTCGTGTACGGCTGCTGACCGGTCGGACCCACCAGATCCGCGTCCACCTGCGGCATATCGGGCACCCCGTAGTAGGTGATCGGCAGTACGCCGCCGGCTGGGAGCGCGGCCTGGAGGGACGCTGGCCGCAGGAGTTGGCTCGCCGGGTGACGCGGCAGTTCCTACATGCCGCCGAACTGCGGTTCGCGCACCCCATGACGGGGGAGCCGCTGGAGTTCTCGGCAGCGCTTCCGGAGGGCCTGGCGGCGGCGGTGGAGTGGGCCCGCCGGACGAGTTGACCGCGGCGTTAGTCCTTACTATACTTGTACTTCCGCGCGTGACGCACCGCGATC
>CANPVY010000276.1 GCA_947581845.1 uncultured bacterium
GTCCGACTCCGTGGCACTGCGTTCGGTCCAGGCACTCGGCTTTGTATGTGGTGAGCACGGCAACCAGCCGCGCTATGGGCTCTGGGGCACGTCGGGCGAGTTCTTCACGACAGCGCTCGATAGCGCCCTGGTCTTCGCCGCCGGCAACGTCGGTTCAGGCGACGACGCGTGGCGGGTCGTCGCGCAGACCAACGTCTGGGATCCTGCAGGCGGCGGGGTGACGGCCTGCGCCTGGGGTGACACGGCGGTAGGGAAGGGTAAGGGAACGCTGGACAGTATCGGCCCGGACCCGAGCGGCCGGGGCAGGCCGGACCTGGTGGTTGAGGTCGCTGGAAACGCGGACGGCGTCTACATCGGTGCGCCCTACCGCGCCTTCAGGCCGGTCACCTACGGGATCTTCCGGGAGGATGACCGCTGGTGGCTGGGCCGCCGGAGCGGGGCCGGGCCCTACGAGCTGCTGACGGGCCCCCTCCGTTCGCCGGCTGACAGCGGGCTGTTCTTCGTATACTACGATCAGTTCGGCAACCCGACCACGGACCCCACGCTCGTGCACGTGGTCGACATCATCCTCAGAGGAGAAAGCCTCGGGAAGGTGCCACGAGCCAATCAGGCTCCGGACTTCCAGCAGGATACACTGACGCTGAGAGTCTCGTTGAGGGGTTAGCCCGCCAGCCCGTACAGCGCTGCGTTGCTGGCAGCGCTGCCGACGGAAATCGCTAGCACGATGAGAAACCGAGCGAGTTCAGACACAGAGGGTTTTGTGCTACCGGCGGTGGTCTTCGGACTGTTGCTGATGAGCACCGTAGCGGTTGCCGCGCTGCTGATGGCGGGCGACGAGGGTCATTCGTCGCGCGCCATGCACGAGTCGAGCATGGCCTTCTACGCGGCGGAGGCGGGGCTGCATGTGGTGTATGGCTATTGGGATAGCATCCAGGCACAGGTCGACTCGCTGCTGCCAGGTGACAGCCTGGTCTTGCCCTGGCGGCGGCTCGACAACGGTTCCAGGTACCGCGCGAGGATCGCGCGTTTGGATAATGGCGGCCAGCTGCTCTACGGTCTGAGCGTGGAAGGCCGCGGCCGGGGCACGCGAAGCGGCCAGCGCGTGCTGAGCTTCGCCCTGACCGCACCGCCGGCCGGTCCGGGGACCGGCTACAAGCTGGGGGCGTGCTGCGACGCGGCGATCAGCGTGCGCGGGGACGTCGAGTTGACGGATCGGGTCGGCGTGGATGGGCAGGACGGCGTGCCGCTCGGCTGGGACTCGGTCTGCCCGCCGCCCGGCGAGGACCGGCCGGGCTTGCTGATGACCGATACCACCCTACTCAGCATGCAGGGCTCGTCCTGGCTGAACGGTGATCCGCCGCTGCTACAGCAGGCCGAGATGGGGCCCGACGTGATGGATCAGTTCGGCGACTTGAGCTGGGCTGAGCTCAAGTCCATGGCGGACATCCACATCCGTGACCAAGACGTGCGGCCGCGCGCGAGCGTGACCATCGATCCCGAAGCCGGCGAGCTGGTGTGTAACACGGCAGATCCGCTCAACTGGGGCTCCCCGGATCGTGACCACCCGTGCTTCGAGTACTTCCCGATCATCTTGATCGAGGAGACGGTCCGGGTCTATGACGGCTACGGTCAGGGGATATTCGTACTGGAGTGGGACCCGACGAGCAAGCAGGGCAGCGAACTCGACTTCGAGCAGAACACGATCATCAATGGTGTCGTCCTCGGGAAGGGGTGCATCGAGATCGAGGAGAACGCCCGCTTCCACGGCGCCGTCTTCGTCGATGGCCTCTACCGCAACAACGATATCTGCACGAGCGACCGCGACTGCGCCTCGGATGACGGTGACGCGATCTCACGCTGGAGCCAGTGCGCGGTCGATCGAGCCATCGTGGGTGCCGGCCTCGATGAGTGGGCCGAGCCCGCGAACCTGGGCCCTGGGGGTCGAGCCCAGCTTCTGGACAGCCACTCCTTCAGTGAGCCATTGCGTTAATCGAGAACCACCCTGATCCGGTGCTCCCGCGCGGGTCCACGAGGTGGCGCGTGACGCTGGACAGCTACTCGGTCGGCCGCCGGGTGGATCGGCGCGGCGGCGCAACTAGGACGATGGCCGGCCTATCTGCTGTGCAGAGAGGCAAGTGGAGTGCCGATTCGGTCAGGATGACCGACTTCTGGCCGCCTGCCGCGCTGTGCGTTAGAATCCCGTCGCCGCATCTTATTTTACAATAACGACTTACAAGGTCGGTGTCGGCGGCGGGCTCGGCATGGGTCTTGCTGTACTAAGAATCGCCATGAATGCGGGCCCTCCCGCCGGGGTCGCGACGAACGCACCAATTAACCTTGAAGTGGGGCATATGAGTAAGAGGAAGCTAGAGGGTCTGGCGAGCGAAAGCACTGTGGAGAGATCTGGGAAGCGGGGTTTCGTGCTGCCGGTGGCGATCTTCGCGCTGGTACTCATGGGCACGATGGCGCTGGTCTCGCTGACGACCTCGCGGGATGAGTTCTTGTCGTCCAGGGCGATGCGGCATTCGAGCGCGGCGTTTTACGCGGCGGAGGCGGGACTCCACGAGCTGGTGGCGACCTGGGACAGCACGCGGCAGGCGCAGGTGGATGCGCTGGGGCAGGGCGACAGCCTGGTGCTGGGTTGGCGGACGCTGGATAACGGTGCCAGCTACCGGGGGACGCTCTACCGCTGGGATGATGGCAGCGGCCAGCCGCTGTACCAGTTGAGTGTGGAAGGCCGCGGTGCGGGGCCGCGCGGCGGCCAGCGGGTGCTGAGCCTGTCGCTGACGCAGCCGCCGGGCGACGAGGGCGAGGAATACAAACTGGGCAGGTGCTGTCCAGCGCCCGCCGTGCTCAAGGGCACGTTTAGGCAGTATAGCACCGCCGGCGGCAATGTGTTCCACAGCGGTTACGACGTCCACCCGCCGGGCTGGGCCGAGGCCGGCGTGTGCTCGGACTCGTTCTACGACAGGCCGGGAATCATCATGCAGGACACGTCGGACATCAGGCTCGATGAGCCTGAGACCGTGCTCGAAGGTGTTCCGCCGATCGTCCAGGATGCCTCGATGGGGGACAGCGTCTGGGAGTACTTCGGGGAGCACAGCTGGCAGGACGTCAAGGACCGGGCCGACATCATCGTCGACACGACCGGATATGTGTACATGGCCGACGGGAGCAATCCCCATCGAGTCGACAGCTCTTATCCCGGCACCGGGATCGAGGGGGATGAGGTCTACCCGCGCTACACGATCGATCCGATGACGGGTGACATAATCTGCGATACGAACCACCCACTGAATTGGGGCTCCCCGGATCCCAACGACCCGTGCTTCAACTACTTCCCCGTTATTCTGGCGCGGGGCGAGATCGACCTCAGGGGCGGGCCGGCTTACGGCGGCGACCCGTTCTACGGCCAGGGCATCTTCATCCTGGATTTCAACGAGGCGGCCGGCACGGGCTCCGAGTTCGAGATCGAGCACGAGGCAGGACTGCGCGGCGTCGTTTTGGGCAGGGGCTGTGTCGCGATCCAGTATGGTGCCAAGTTCTACGGCTCGGTCTTTCTGAACTCTACCTATGACTACGCCACCTGCGACCAGTCCTCCGACTTGTATGAGGACTGTCGAGCCGACAGCGCGTCGACCAGTCATCCCTGCATGAGCACCACCCGAATTCAGTTCAGCCAGTGCGCGGTTGACCGGGCCATCCGCAACTCGGGGCTCGCGGACTACGCCGAGCCGCAGGTGCCCGCTGCCCCGGGTGCCGTGCGGCCGCTGGGAGCGCGCGCCTTTGGCGAAGGGATCCGCTAGCCGTTGAGGTTCCCGAGATAGAGAGTGTCAGGGGCCGGCATTCGTGCCGGCCCCGTCTTCTTCCCACCTCTCTTTCTTCGCAGCAGCCACACATCGGCAACTCCACGTGCAGGCTTGAACCGATCCTCGTGGGCTGGTGTCGAGAGGCGCAGGGCAACGGGCGGCGGGCCGACGTGTAGGATTGAAATAGAAAAGTCCGGGGTTTCGTTGAAATAGAAATGTCCTCCCTTGCGGGGTTTAAGGTTTTGGTGTTGGGGAGCGGGGGGAGTCGGGGCGGAGCGCTGCAGGCGCAGAGGCC
>CANPVY010000277.1 GCA_947581845.1 uncultured bacterium
TTCATTGTATCCTCCCACCGCATCGAAACTCGCGCGGCGGCAGAAGACAACACCGGTATCGAAACCGGTCATCCAAACCACGGGAACCATCACCAGATACGTCACCGCCAGCCCCAGGGACAGCCGCTCCAGCTTCACGCCCGTGGCACCGCCGATTACCCTGCCTGTGGCAAGGGCACGATCGATAGTGTTGAACGTCTCCGGATGAATCCGTGAGTCTGCATCCACGAACGCGAGCGCTTCCCCGCGCGCCGCGCGGGCACCACCGTTGCGGGCCGCCGCGATAACACGTTTCTCGACTCGCACGACCCGGCACCCTCGCGCGCGAGCCACCTCGCCCGTCCTGTCAGTAGACAGATTATCCACAACCACGACCTCGATCGCTTCCGATCCGCCGCCGTAGCGCTCCCTGGCGACATCAACGGTGTCCAGCAAACGCGGCAGGTAGCCCTCCTCATTGTAGGCGGGAATGATCAGCGAGAAGCGCGGCGCGTTACTGAACACTCAGCCCCCGTGCGAGCGTATGAAATTCGTCGGGTCATGCCAGGATGCGCAGTGCTCCTCATGCGACACTCCCTCGCAGGCACGGGTGTAGCCCACGTAGAGCCACAAGCCGCAGATTTGCGCGTCGATGTCGTAGCGGCCTTTGCGGATCCCGAAGTGCAAATGCGGAAGCCAGGGGCCCCCATCCTCGTCGTCATCGGCGACATAGGCGATGAGCTGCCCCTTGGTTACAGCCTCACCCTCTGCGACCGGGAAGCCGCGCCGGGCGCTCACGTGCCCGTAGAGCGACGTGACGAATTCCCCGCCGATCTCGTGCTCGATCATCATCACCGCCCCGTACCCCTGCACGTCAGGTGCGGCGAAAATCCCGCCGACCACACCGTCCGCCATCGCGTACACGCGGGTGCCACCCGAAGCACGCGCGTCCTCAGCCAGATGGTAGCCCCCGGCAGAGTTGTTCCAGACCCCGAAATGCTGAGACACACTCCAGGAATCCAGTGGAAACCTGACGGGCGCGCTCGAGTCAACATCAAGTCCACCCTCCGACTCACATGAGATGGCTCCGAGGACCAGCAACAGGAAGAGCGTGCGTAACAGGACAGCGATTGGCGAGGCCCAAGTACTGCGATACATGACGACTCTCAGCCTTCCGTCGTTAGCTGAACCGGTGCGTACCTGCGCGGCTCGGCTCGGTCTAGTCCTTCCTCTTGAACTCCAGCTCCGTGAACCATAAATCCTCATTTGGCACGTCGACCTTCATCTCGACCACGTTGCCCATCTTGTCCAGCAGGAACTGCACGGTTCCCTTGCCGAACCACGGAAACTCGTGCCGCCACTCGACCTCGAACGTGTCATAGTTCCAGTGGCTCAGGTCACCCGTCAGGTCAGGATTCGGCAGGAACTGGACCACGAGGTGCCCGTTCTCCAGCGTTACGGTCGCATCTCCGTACATCCGGCCGCCGTAGACACCTGCATACGCCTCGAGTGGAAGCGACGGCTCCGTGTTCGGGACGCGCGCGCGCTCGAACGCCGCCCGTTCCTCCTCGCTGCGCCGCCGATCACGCTCGGCCCGCTCCAGGAACTCCTTGCTCCAGTCACGCTCCACACCGCCCAGATAAGCGTCCAGGATCTTGTAGGTCAGCGCCACCGGCATGTTGGTGTTGCTGTTGGTCAGGATCACCAGACCGAGGTTCTCCTCAGGCACCAGCGCCACCCGGGAGAACATCCCGTCGTAGCCGCCCCCGTGGCTCGCCACCTTCCTGCCCAGGTAGTCCATCAGACCCCAGCCCAGCCCGTATCCACGGAAGTGCGTCGACGGGTACATCTCCTCGCTCTCCTCACCCACCTCATACGATATGTGCGGCGTCCACATCGTGCGTGACGCCGCCTCGCTGAAGTACGTACGGCCGTCCCACGTGCCACCATTGAGCTGTAGCCTCAGCCACTTCGCCATATCGCTCACGCTTGAGATGATGCCGCCCGCCGGCGCGATGTTGTCCCAATCGTACCACGCGAACGGCGCAACTCCCCCGCCATTCCCGGCGTGTGGCGTCGCCACGTTCGGCTTGCCGGGCAGACTATCCACCGAGGTGTAGGAGTCAGCCATGCCGAGCGGCCCGAAGATCTCGGTCTCGATGAACCCGTCCCAGCTCACGCCCGTCACTGCTTCCACGATCTCACCCGCCGCCAGGAACATGATGTTCGAGTAGCCGTAGTGGGCCCGGAAGCCACCGGCCGGCGGCAGATAACGGACCCGCCGCACGACCTCCTCTCGGGTATGATTCGTACCGTACCAGATCAGATCACCCGAGAACGTTCCCAGACCGCTGCGATGACAGAGCAGGTCCCGCACCCGCATCTCCTGCGTCACGTACGGGGCGTACAGCTGGAAGTACGGCAGGTGATCGATGACCCGGTCATCCCAGCTGAGCTCGCCGCGATCCACCAGCATCGCCAGCGCTGCCGCCGTGAATGCCTTGGTGTTCGACGCGATGGCGAACCGCGTGTTCTCATCGACGCCGCCGGGCTTGCCCTGTTCACGCACGCCGTAGCCCTCGGCGAACACCACCTCGTCATCCTTCACGATCGCGACAGCGAATCCCGGGACCCCCCAGTCCTCGCGCGCCGCCGCGAAATACGCATCGAGCGCGCCGAGATCGATCGACTGCTGCGCGGGAGCCGCCGTCGCCAGCAAACTGACAGCAGCGATGCCAACCAGTTGGCAGGCCAAGATCATCCTGCCCCAAGTTTGTCTCGTCAGGCCCGTGCGCCTGTGTCCTGATCTCATCCTCGCGTCCTCCGCAGCGTGTTTGCGCTGCTATGAATTGATCATGGTGAGCACCATCTTGAAGGGCTCGACTGCATGGACAGCATGCGGTTCATTGGCAGGCATCACAAGCAACTCACCTGCCCGCACTCGATGGGGTTCGTCGGATATCGTTATCTCCGCTTCGCCTTCCGCGACATAGACCAGCGCATCGAACTCGACCGTGTGCTCGCTCAGCCCTTCGCCGCGGTCAAAGGCGAACAGCGTCACGTTTCCGCCCTCACCCTTGACGATCGTCCGGCTGACCACCGACCCCTTCTGATAGTCCACCAGGTCTGTCAATCTCTTTACCTCGGGCACGTTACTCCCCCAGTCTCACACCGTGAACTCGCCGCTTCATCCAGACGTATACGGGAACGCCAGCCAACAGGAGCAAGAAACCCCAGTACACCGTGTCCCGGCCTGCGCCGGCTATAGCCCACAGTGAGAAGACGAAAGCCAGGATCGGGATGAGCAACGACCCGAGACGCCAGC
>CANPVY010000278.1 GCA_947581845.1 uncultured bacterium
GCTGGGCATCTCGGTCATCGCCAGCTCCACCCCCGCCCCCTCGTAGCGGAACGCGTCGGGCTCCACGAGTGTGATGAGCAGCTGGTCGAAGTCGATCTCCACGACGAAGTTCTTGAACAGGGCGGCACTGATCTGGCCCTCCGAGCCCTCCCAGAGGTTCGGCGCGCCGGGGGTGTAAGGCGTCACCACCGCCTTCTGGTCCAGGAACTCCACTCCCGGGAATCGGAGGGTGATCCCCGAGGTGGTCCTCGACTCCAGTGCCGGCCCTTCCCCTGACCCGCTCACCGCCACAGCGCTATCGACGCTGAACCTCAGCGAGTCCACCAGCGGGCTACCGAAGAAGAGGAGGTCGTCCCAGAGGATCCCGTTGTCGATGAGCATCCGCACCGGGCGACCGTTCACCGCGCCCACGATTCGGATGTCACCACGGTGAACATCGAACGAGATGCGGACCGCCGCTCCGGGATCCCGCAGCCGATACCCGCGGCCCGGTGCCTGAACCTGTCCCAGGACCTCGGACAGCCGGCCTCGGAACGCCGTCGGCTCCTCCCAGGGCGGGCTGTGCCCCGAGCGCTCGAACTCGACGAAGCCCTTGACGGGCGCCTCGATGGCCTCCAGGTAGCCGGCCGCCAGCTCCCGGCGAGCGAGCAGCTCGCCTTGCGCGATGTCCACCACCTGCCCGATCCCCACGTAGGCCAGGTAGTCGTCCGGGTACCGCTGGGCCAGCTCCACGCCCAGGACGCTGCCCCACGAGTGCCCCACCAGGAAGATCCTCTCCTTCCCAAACGTCTCCTTCAGATGCAGCGTCAGCTCGTGGGCGTCCTCGACGTGCCGTTCCAGCGTCATCTCGGGGGGTCGCGGATCGAATTCGGCCGAGCGGCCACACCCCCGCTGGTCCCACGACACCACGATGAAGCTCTGGGAGAGTTCGCCCTGGTAGAAGCGCAGGAGAGGAGTCGCCGGCATGCAGGGCCCGCCGTGCAGGTACAGGAGGACCGGCAGCTCACGGGAGGCGCCCCGCATCTCGACGTACTGCTCCACGCCGCCCACGGTGACGTGGTAGCTCGAGTCCACACCCAGGGTCTGGTGGGGGGCCTGGGCTTCGAGCCCGTCGCTGCCGACCGTCAGCGCTAGCAGGGTGAACGCGGCCAGAAGAGGCTTCGAATGGGAGATCATGAAGTTTCCCGACTCGGTTGCTTCGCCCTACGGGTGAGCAGACCGGGCGGTTTCGCTCGCCTTCCGGACGCCTCGCGCCATCACGGAGGGCCCGCTGACTGCTGGCGACGATCCCACAACCGGGCACCGGGTTCCACAAACGAACAGGCGGCTCGGTAATCGTGGGCCTGGCAGTAGCAAGTCCATGTACCAGAAGGACTTAGGAGTGGCGGCCCTGGCACGCTGCTTGCTCCTCAGTATGTCTGAGGTGCCCGGAACCTGCGGGCAGGTTGGAGGCCGGGAGACGGATGCGCGCAGCGAGAAAGGCCCCAGAGTAGGAGATTCAGGAATGAACCGCTGGATCCGCCACCTGACTATGAGCTGCGTCCTAACCGTGATGCTCTTGCCGCCGACCCTGCTCGCCTGGGGGCCCGCTGTCGCCGCGGCCCAGGGTGACGCGGCGGAGCGGATCCTGGAAGCGGCCCGGGCCGGCGAGCTGGCTCGGGTGGAGGCCCTGCTGGCGGGGCGCCCGGAGCTGGTGAACGTGAGGGACGGAGAGGGGAGGACGCCTCTGCACCACGCCGTGCTGGGGGGCCACGCGGAGTTGGCCGAGCTGCTGCTGGACCGGGGGGGCGACATCTCGGCGGCCGATGCCTGGAACTATGCCGCGCTTCACCACGCCGCCTACGAGGGTAATGCGGCGCTGGTGGCGCTGCTCCTCGCTCATGGTGCCGACGTCATGGCCAGGGAGATGCGGGGACGAACGCCGCTCTACCTGGCCGTGAACTGGGGCGGCAACCTGGAGGTGGTGGACCGGCTGATCGCTGCCGGCGCCGACGTCAATGACCGAACCCCGAGTGGCGAGGAGATCCTCCTCTCAACCCTCTACTACGGGAGGCCCGGGATCATCGACGCCCTCGTGGCAGCGGGGGCCAGGCTGCCGGACGACGAGCGCTCCTTGGTGCAGGCGGCATACCTGGCGGCGAGCAACGGGTTCCAGGGAGTCTACCGCCTGGCCACGGAGGAGTCGGAGGCCCAGGGAATTCCCTGGTGGGATTACGTGCCCATGCACACCGCCGCCCGAGGTGGCTTGATCCCCGTCGGCGAGGCGCTGCTCGCCCACGGCCACCCTGTGGACGAGAAGAACATGTACGGGCTCACCCCCCTTCACATCGCCGCCGAGAACGGCCGCCTAGCCTTCGTGGAGTTCCTGGTCCGAAATGGTGCCGCCATTGAAGAGTCCAGCGTCCAGGGCATGACGGCACTGCACTTCGCCCGGGAGAGCGGGCACGACAGCGTGGCGACGCGCCTTCTGGAGATGGGCGCCGCAGATGAGCCGCCGGTCTTCCCCGACTTGCCGGGACCCTGGCTGGGGCAGCCGGAGCCCGGGGATGCCCCGGAGCGGTTCGCGCTGGGGATCGTCTCGGGACACCGGTTCGACTCCGAGCACTCTCCGGCGTCCTTCTCGCCCGACGGGACCGAGGTGTATTGGACGCAGGCCTTCCGTGGCCCCGTCCTCTTCTCCCGACTGGAGGACGGCCGTTGGACGAGGCCGAGGCCGGCCCCCTTCGTCTCGGAGTACGGGGACGGAGAGCCCATCTTCTCCCCGGACGGCGAGCGGTTGTACTTCCTTTCCATGCGCCCGCTAGAGCCGGGAGCGGAACCTGGAGAGGAGAACATCTGGTACGTGGCGCGGGAGCGGGAAGGCTGGTCGGAGCCGCGACCGTTGGACCCGGTGGTGAACGACTTCGACCACCACTGGCTCTTCTCGATCTCCGAAGCCGGAACCCTCTACTTTTCATCCGTCCGCGAGGGAGGGTACGGGAGCCGGGACATCTACCGCTCCCGAAAGGTGGACGGGGTCCACCAGCCACCTGAGAACGTCGGGCCCGTCATCAACACCGACGGCGGCGAACACACCCCCTTCATCGCCCCGGACGAGAGCTACCTCATCTTCGCCTCGACCGCTCACGGCCCGACGGAGGGGATGTTCCATTTCGTCATCAGCTACCGTGAAGCGGACGGCTCGTGGTCCACTCCGCAGGCGCTGGACCACATCACCGCGCCCGTGAACGACCCGCTCTGCCCGCTCATCACCGCCGACGGGAAGTTCATGTTCTTCATCGGCAGCGGTGACATCTGGTGGACGCGGGCGGACTTCATCGAGGAGATGCGGCCGCGGTAGCTTGCTGCGTCTGTCGGGCGCGGCGGGAGCGTTTCCCGCAATGGTCCCTCTTTGAAGGAGGTGTGAGAGTGCCTTACCGTGGATCCACAATCTCGAGTGCCCTCGTCCTGACCCTGCTGGAGTGGGTCACGGCAGGCTCGTCCGCCCTTCTGGCCCAGCAGGTCTGGCCCGGGTTGCAGCCCGGGCCCTATGCCGTCGGGTACACGGTCAAGCACGAGTACGACTACAGTCGGACCTTCAGGGAGAAATTCGATTACTTCGGTGAGCCCGTCGAGGGTGAGACCGCCCGGCCCATCCAGATCTCCATCTGGTATCCCGGGGCGGATCCTCGAGGTGGTGAAACGCTCAGGCTGAGGGCCTACTACGACGCCACGGCCACCGAGACGGACTTCACGCGTCCCGACCAGGAGACGCTAGATGCCGCTCTGGCCCGCTTCCAGCGGATCCTGACCATGGAATGGGGCGTTGCGGAGGAGGACCGACCGAGTGTCCTGGCCCGCGTGGACTCGGTGTTCTCTCAGGAGGCTTTTGCCCGGGCGGGCGCTCCGCCCGCCGACGGACCCTTTCCCCTGGTCCTCCACCTTCCGGGCTACAATGCGAGCCCCCTCCACCACTATCCCCTCTTCGAGTACCTGGCCAGCCACGGGTACGTGGTGATGGCCGTGCCCAACATGGGAGCCCATTCACGGACCATCGATAACGAGGGGATGAGCATGGATGTCCAGGCCCGGGACCTGGAGTTCGCCTACAGCCAAGCTCGGAACCTTGCCTTCGTCGATACGCGCCGGGTGGCCACCACGGGGATGAGCTGGGGAGGGATGTCCAACGTCCTCTTCGCCTCCCGGAATTCATACGTCGACGTGGTGGTGACGTTCGACGGCGCCATTACGATGCCGGCGGAGCTGGACCTCCTGGAGCGAGTCCCGGGCTTCGAGCTGGGTTCCCTTCGGGCGGCGTATCTCCAGTTCCTGGTCTCCCCAGACCAGGCCGTCTTTCGCCCCAAGGACCTTCGCTTCTGGAATGCGCTTCGCTACTCCGATGCCCTCATGCTCCAGTTCAACGGAGTGACGCACGACGATTTCGCTCCGGGGAATCTGAGACTGCGGCTCCTAACAGAACCCAGCCCGGAGCGGGTGGCCTACCTGGAGGACTTCACCCGGACCCTTCAACGCTACACCCTGGCATTCCTCGATGCCCATCTCAAAGGGAATCCGGGAGCAGCGGGGTTCGTGTCGAGCTCGCCGGCAGCCAATGGGGTTCAGGCGGGAATGGTGGCCCTCTCGGCGTCAAAGGACGCCGTGCGTCCTCCACCCACTCGGCAGGAGTTCGGAGAGATCCTCGTGTCGCGGGGGCCCGACGTGGCGGAGGAGGTCTACCGCGAAGTAAAGGAGACCCATCCCGAGTTGCAGCTGATCACCTCCTCCCTCATGGGTCCGCTCTTCATGGAAGCATTCCAGTCCGGGGACCTGGATCTGGCTCTGGCCATTTGCCGGCTCTGGGCCCTGGGAATGCCGGAGGACGTGGGCGCGCTCTTTTCGATCGCCCGCGTTCACCGGGCCCGAGGTGAGACGGAAGAGGCGATCCAGGCGTACCGGAAGATCGTGGAAATGGCACCGGATCACCCGGCGGCGGCAAACGCCCAGGCAGCCATTGAGGAGCTTGGACGCACGTCGCGCGACACGATCCCGTCAGGTATGCGACGCCACTAGGTGAGGGCCGGCGGCCGGCCCGGAGATCGGGAGACTGCAGATGCACTCGACCCTACACGACATTCGCTTCGCACTGCGCATGCTGTGCAAGAAACCCGTCTTCACGGCCGTCGCCCTCGTCTCGCTCGCCGTGGGAATCGGAGCGAACACGGCGATCTTCAGCGTCGTGAACGCCATACTGTTCCGGGACAGGCCGTTTCAGGCGCCGGAGACCCTGGTCAACATCTACCGCGACCAGGGCGAGGGGTGGCTCTACTGGCTGAACTACCCCGACTACCTGGAGCTCAAGGAACAGACCTCGGGCCTGCTGTCCGAGCTCGAGGGGCATCAGATCGTCATCACCCAACGAGACGTGGGAGACGGGGTGGACGTGCTGATGGGCGAGCTGGTGACCGGGGGCTACTTCAACATGCTGGGCGTCGGCACTCACCTCGGGCGGCCGCTCCTGCCCGAGGATCACGTGGCTCCCGGGGCACATCCCGTCATCGTTCTCGGGTTCGACTACTGGCAGCGAGCGTTCGCATCCGATCCCAGGGTCGTGGGAGAATCGCTGCGCCTCGCCGGGAGGGATTACACGGTCGTCGGGGTAGCGCCGCCTGACTTCGCCGGGTCGGTCCGCGGGTTCCGGCCCGACTTCTTCGCGCCGATCATGATGCTGGGCGAGCTGATGCCGCTGGAAGAGAATCCGCTGGCGTCCCGGGGTTGGAACTCGTTTTCACCGGTGGGACGCCTGGCGCCCGGGGCCACGCTGCCGGAACTGCGGGGCTCGCTGGCCCGGGTCTCCGAGTACCTCCAAGAGTCGTTCCCGGGTGTG
>CANPVY010000279.1 GCA_947581845.1 uncultured bacterium
CCCGCCGCAACCACCAGGCCTCGGCGAATGGGCCTGACTGAGCTGCTCTCTCGCGTCGACGAGGGCCGCCTGCGTGATACGCTGCAGGCGCTGGAGGGGCCCCGCCATCCGCGCGCGGCCCCGCAGGCGCTCGAGCGGGCCGAGTCTCTCGTGGCGGACGCGTTCAGCGCCCTGGGGCTGATGACGGAGCGCCAGCCGTTCCAGCTGCGCGGCGTCAGCTACAACAATGTGGTGGGCACACTACCGGGCTCCGATCCTAAGCTGCCCTGGGTCCTGCTGGGCGCACACTTCGACACCGTCTCAAACACTCCGGGTGCCGACGACAACGGCAGTGGCGTCGCCGTACTCCTGGAGGTGGCCAGGCACGCGGTCCAGCTCGAACTGCGCCGCACGGTCCAGTTCGTCGGCTTCAACCTGGAAGAGCCGCAGGACATGCTCGGCACTTACCGGGTGGGCAGTGGTCGCTTCGCGGCGCAGGCGCGCCGCGAGGGCCGCCGCTACCTCGGGGCCCTCGTCCTCGAGATGGTCGGCTACACTGATTCCAGCCCGGGCGGCCAGCAGGTACCGCCGCTCGTGTTCAAGCGGATACCGGACACCGGGACCTTCTTGACCGCCGTCGGCGACGGGCGCTCACGGCAGCTGCTGCGCGCCTTTGAGCGCTCGGCGCGTGCCCGTGTGCCCGAGCTGGGCCTGGTCACCTATCGGGCCTTTCTGCGCGGCTGGGGCTTGCCTCTGACCCGACTCAGCGACAACGCCTCGTTCTGGGATCGCGGCTACCCCTCGCTCATGATCACAGACACGGCTTTCCTGCGGAATCCCCACTATCATATGCCCACTGACCGCGCCGATACCCTCGACTACGGGTTCATGAAGCGTGTTGCGCAGGCCGTGCTCGCCGCTATCGCGGACCTGGCCCTATCCTGATTCAGCAGCAGTACTCGGTGGGCGGCATGAACGGCGTTGAGTCGCGCTGTGCGGTGGATTGCAGGCGATGAGCCGAGCGCAGGTCGGACTTAGCCGCGGATTGAGCCGGACATTGCGACGTGGCTCAGGTGCTGCAGATACCGGCTGGGTTAGCCCCGCTCAGCATCTGTGCGGCCAGCGGGCTCGGCCACGTCGCGCTGCTGCAGGCCGCCTAGGGGACCCGGCGATCCGGCTCGCCGTCCCTCTCTTCAACCGCTTCCTCGACTTGGCGCTCGCGCTCGCTGACGGTGTGTTCAGCGAAGCCCTGAACTCGCTCCACCATCCGGACGAACACCATATGTTCGTTGTGCTGGGCATCCTTGAACCCGGTGCAGTAGCCGAGTGAGACGCCCAACAGGAACATGAAGAGGCGGCGGATTGCGTGCTCCATCTGCTCCCCTCCTCCCCGATTCTGCTTCCCGACCCGTGGCCCGGGACTTGTCACCCAGCACCCACTCACTAATATAGCAGGCGCGCCGGGGAAGGTCCCAGACCGGCGTGTGGCGGGGGACTCACCTGCTTATCCCCCTGACGTGGACTCAGTGTCTTGAATCCTACGAAAGGAAGGGACGGGGCGAGACATCCACGCAAGGCCCGGGAGAAAAGGGAAGTGAGTCAACCTTACGTGGTGCTGTTAAGCGCGTCTGCCCCGTCACTTCTTTAAACCACTCGAACCGCCCAAAGGTTCCACGCGCCTCCCGGCCCCACGCCGGCAGATTGGCCTACGGTATGATCCCCACGAGCACGTCGATGCTGACGGCGAACCCGCCGACATCCTCGCTGCCGACGAGATAGCCCAGCTGAAGGCCTGCGTTGACGAGGGGCGCTGGGTTATAGCCCAGCCGCACCCACGGGTAGCCAATGAAGATACCTTCGCGGCGACGCCGCAGCCGCTCGACGTCGCCCGAGTCACCCACCTCGGGCGGCAATAGTTCCTCGATGGTCACAACCCCACCGCCAGCCAGGCCGCCAACCGCCAGCTCCAGGTTCCGCTGCACCAGCAGGTACTCGGCGACGAAGCCTCCGCCCGACAGACCACCCTGAACCCTGTTGCCCGACTCGTTCAGTCCCTCGCAGCTGAAGCTGCCTCCGAAGCCACCGCCGCCCAGACGTACGCGTCCTGTCTGCAGGAAGCCGCGGCCGCCGAACGCCACTACATCCCCAACATCTCGGCCGAAGCTACGATTCTCCTCGATCCCGGGGTCAACGTAGAGGAGCCAGAAGCCGACTGCGCCCCCAAAATCGCCCCCGAAACGCTGGGCGAAAGCCGACCCGGGCAGCAGGACGGACCAGCAGCAGAGAAACAGCGTGGGCAGCCTACGCACTCGCCACCTCCTCACGTCTCGGTGGAACCGCGATCCCTCAGGTCGAATCGACCGCGCTGGCGCTTTGCCGAGCCAGCTCGAGCATAGCTCGCATGCGCGGCGCGGCCTCATCTGCTGGAACGACATCGAGGTATCGCTCCCACGCCTGCGTCGCCGTGGTGAAGTCGCGGTTCATGAACGCGACCATCCCCTTGAATTGCAGCGCCTCCGCGAAGTCGGGGTCGATCTCCAGCGCCCGATCGAACGTCGCCATCACGCCCTCGCGGTGGCCGGACAAGAACAACAACATGCCGAGGTGAGTGAGCGCCCCCGGGTTGTCGGGATCGAGCTGCAGCGCTTGGGCGGTCACCACCCTCAGCTCGTCATAGCGCTGCAGTGTGAGGTAGAGGCGACCCAGCTCCACGAGTGCCTCGACGTTGTGCGGATCCTCCGCGACGATGCGCTCGAGTTCTGCCAGGCGTTCCTGGTCAACCGCGCCCACCGGCGGCCCGCTGGGCATGCCTCGCGTCTCCTGACCAGGCAGCGAACCGCTCGCCGGCTCGTCGCCCGGGCGCGGCCGCAGCGTACTCGACAAGACCAGCCAGGCCAGCGCGACAAAGGCCACGCTGCCTGCCGTCCAGGCAACCGCCGTCGGGATCCAGGAGCGGCCGCCCGTGGGTGTCACTTCTGGCGCCCGACGCGCCGCGACGGGCTCCTCGCCCAGCGAGCTCAGCTGCCGCGCCAACCCGTCCGCCTCACCCAGGTAGCGCCGACACAGCGTCTCGTAATCGGCATCCGAGAGGTTGCCGGCCTCGCGGTCCGCCTCAATCTCCTCGAGCGACTGCAAGGCCGCGTTCCGGCGCTCTGCGAGCTCCGCCCGCTCCGCGCTCACCTTCCGCGCCTCGTCAGTCCCGCCCGCAACCGGTTGGTCTGCGTCCGCCTCGCGAGCGGCGCCCTTGAAGGTGGCGTAGAGAACGGCGATGATCCCACCACCCACGGCGACGACCAGCAGGAACTCCGCGAGACCCATGGCCTAGATGTCTTCCTCCTGCCCCCGCTCAGTGAGCGCCGCGGCTCGGGCTTGCCCTTGCTGCACCCAGCGTCGCGCCGTCAACACCACGAATATCAGGCCGCCCGCCAGCACGAACACCGGGAGCAGCCAGACCGTCCAGTTGAATCCCTCTGCCTTCGGCTTGAGCAGTATCCACTCGCCATAGCGCTCGACGAAATACGCCTTCACCTCGTCAGCTGTCCTGCCCGCCCGCAGCTGCTCGCGGATCAAGCCGCGCATCTCCTCCGCCATCCCCGAGGGCGAGTCCTGGACGGAAAGGGCACGGCAGGTGGGGCAGCGCAAGGTGCTGGCGATCTCGCGCACGCGCGCCTCCAACTCGGCATCAGCGAGCTCCGGCCGCGTGACCGTCTGCTGACCCTGCGGCGCGGCCTCTGCGAACGCCGCCGGCCAACCGCCGGGCAGCAACGTCAGCGCCACCA
>CANPVY010000280.1 GCA_947581845.1 uncultured bacterium
CCAGAACATCGATCATCTCGAGGGCGACGGGTGGCGGCACACCGGAATCTTCCAGCGCCTGTTGCACCTGTACGACCCCTTGGCCCGATAGCTCCGGTAGGTGGAGTCGCCAACCCAGCCACCCGAGCACGCTCGCTCGCAGCTGGCCGAAGAACGCGGCGTCGCCGGAATCGGCCAGCGGCCGCAAGCTGCGCACTAAACGCTGTCTGCGCTGCGGCCGTCTGCGCGTGGGCAGCGGCACGCGGCCACGGTAGCGGCCGAAGGCGATGACCCCCAGCAGGGCGATCAGCGGGATCGCCTGCACCAGCCAGAAGGCTGTCTTGCGCGGCAGTCCCGACGCCTGCCGGGCCGGACGCGTTCTGATGAAGCGAATCGCGGAGGCGCCCGAGGCCCCGGCCGCGACCGCCGCTGCCGGTGCTGGCCCGACGAGCAAGGACATCGGCTCGGTGCGCGCCGTCGCGTAGGTCGCTTCCAGCGGATCGAAGTGCGGCAAGTGTAACTCGGGCAGCACGTACTGGCCCGGCCGCTCGGGAATGAGGACCCAGGAGAACCGCTTGTGACCGGCGAACTCGACACCGCGCAGTTGCACCTCCGCGTCTTCTCCACCCTCGTAGACGCGCATCCCGGGGATCTCGGGAAGCGCGGGGCGCCCGATCGAACTCAGGTTCCCGGTGCCGCGCACTTCCAGGACGAGGTTCACGGCCTCGCCAGCCCGCAAGTCCGATCGATCGAACCATACCTCGGTCTCGTAGCGACCGACGGCGCCGGCGAAATCGGCTGGCATACCCTCTAGCGGTAGCGGTCGGACCACCACCGTCGCCGGGGCGCTTTCGACCTCGAAGGTCTCGGGCGCGTACACGAGGCCGCGCCGCACTTCATAGATGACCGCGGCGGGCGGTATGCGGACGGTGCCGGGACTCAGCGGGAAAAGCGCGCGCCTGTAGATCTGCACGAAGTACTCGCGCCGGCCGTAGACTTCCCGTTCGGGTCGCGGCGATCCCGGCAGGTCCGCCGTCCAGAAACCCTGGACTTCCGGGGGCCTGTACTCGGGCTGGCGCTGCAAACGGCCGCGAACGAGCGGCTCGAAGAAGGCGCCCACCGTCAGTGTCACCTGCTGCCCGACGTACGCCGTTTCGGGCTCCACCCAGAGCCGCACAGCAACCTCCTCCTCCGGCCGCGGCAGCAGCCCGCTCGGGAACTCCGCGGCCGTCTCTCCAGACCCGGCCACCAGCTGCAGCGCATCGGTCTCGTAGTAGACCCCGTCCACCGACGCACGGATCGGCGGGATCGTCAGCTCGCCCGCCCGCTCAATCCTGAGCGTGTACTCGCGGGTGAACTCGCGGACCGCGCCCAGCGATGGTGAGAAACGGAACGAGGAGCGGTCAGCAGTGGAGAGCACCTCGAATCCGGCGAATTCGGGATCCTCGATCTCGGGACCGTACAGTCCAGGCGCGCGCAGCGTGACCGTCAGCAGCACCGTTTCCCCGACACGCGCCGTACGGCGGTTCAGGGCCGCGTTCATCTGCACGTCCGCCTGCCCTCCCGCCTGCAGCGAGAGCAACAGGAACACGAGCGATCGCGTCATCACCAGTCCGGACCTCGCACGCGTTGTCTCTGGCGCCTCAACTTCTCGCGCTGCAGGCCGCGCTCCCGCTCCTCGACCGCTCGCAGCACTTGCTCAGCCAGTCCGCGGGGCAGGGGCGCCTCCAGCGCATCGGGCCCCGTGGCCTGCCGCCGTTCGCCCGGGCCGGGGCGCGGCTGAACCGACGCCGGGCCTCCCTCGACTGGCCCCTGCTCCTCACCACGCCCCTCTCCCTGCGGCGGTGTTGTCGGCTGCCGCTCAGGCCCGGTCAGCGGCTGAGCCCTACGCTCCAGCTCGGCCAGTCGGCGCATGGCCAGCTCCAGGTTCCAGCGCGCATCAGTGCGCTCGGGGTCGAGCAGCAGTGAGCTGCGGTAGGCACGGATCGCGGCCCGCAGGTCCGCCGCCGTGACGGCCTGCGGATCGCCGGCCAGAGCGTTGCCCAGGTTGTAGAACGCACATGTCTGCAGCTCCGGTGATCGGGCCTCCAGCGCCACGCCCAGCGCCTCGCGGGCGGCGTCCCACTCGCCGAGCTGCAGAAGTGAGGTGCCCAAGTTGTACTGCAGCCGCGGTGCTGAGCCCCCGCGCTCGAGCGCAGCCCGATAACGCTGCACTGCCTTCACGTAGTCGCCCCGCCGGTAGGCGCGATTCCCACCGGCCTCCTGGCCCCAGAACTGGAAGCCCAGCAGCACAACAGCGAGTACGAGCCCCACAGCCCTCACCGCTGCCACCTCCAGGCCCAAGCCCAATCCAGTGCCAAGAGCAACAGTGCTCCCGCGACGAACCACTGGAACCTGGGAGTCCAGCGCACGCCGCGCGTCACGTCACCGCGACCGCGCCGCAACTCGGAAAGCGCCGCCAGCACACGGCTGACGCCGCCCTCGTCCGCCCGAGCCCAGAACCCTCCGCTGAGACGCGCCGCGCTGGAGAGCGGCTCGGTCATCATGCGGCTCAGCACGATGTTGCCATCCGAATCGCGCTTGTAGCCGCCGATGCGTTCGCCCATCGGGTCGTGGCCGGGTATCGGCTCGCCGCGATCGCCGCCGATGCCGATCGCGTAGACACGGATCCGCTCGGCCGCCGCAGCCCGGGCGACATCGAGTACCCCTCTTTCCTCGTCATGCGACTCGCCATCGCTGAGGATGACGATGGCACGATCGCCTCCCTCGCTGGGCGCCTCCTGCAACAGCGACACGGCGTCGCGGATCGCCGTGCTCGGCGAGGACCCGGGCGTGCCTGCCGCGCTCGGATCGAGCGCGTCCAGATAGAGCTGCAAGGCACCGTGGTCGATGGTCAACGGGGACAGCTGGTAGCCGGAGCCCGCGAACGCCACCAGCCCGATCCGATGTCCGGCCAACTCGGTGATCAAGCGGCGGCCCGCCAAACGCAGCCGCTCGAAGCGGTTGGGCTTCACATCCTCTGCCCACATCGACTCGGAGATGTCCAGCGCCAGCACGACATCCAGCGCACGTGTCTGTTCCTCCACCTCCTGGGCGCCCCACTGCGGGCCCGCCAGCGCCAGGCCCAACAGAGCCAGCGCGGCGGCCACCAACGCGCCACGTCGATACGGCGAGCCGCTGAGGTCGATGCGCGTCAACCGCTCCAGCATCCCCGAGCTGCCGAGCGCATCCAGGGCACCCCGGCGACGCACGTGCCACAGATAGACCACGGCAATCAACAGCGCTGCAGCTGCCAGGCCTGCCCAGATCCAGCCGGGATACTCGAGCCTCATCGCCTACCTCCGACCAGCGACCGCTCCAGGTTCACACGTAGAGCGGGTAGCGACGCACGCGAAGCACCCATTCCGCGAGAACCAGTAGCGCCGCCAGCAGGACGAACGGCCGAAAATGCTCACTGAACTCGATGTAACGACGCACGTGCACCGGCGTCCTCTCCAGCTCGTCGATCTGACGGTAGATCTCCTCGAGAGCCCGGGCGTTCGTGGCCCGGAAGTACTGGCCTCCCGTGATCGCGGCGATCCGGCGCAGTAGATCCTCATCCAGGCGGACCCGCATGCTGGCGTATTCGGTTCCCAGCGGACCGGGACCGATCGGTACCGGCGCGACCCCTTCGCTACCGACGCCGATCGTGTACGTACGGATCTCGTAGGCCGCCGCCGCTCGTGCGGCCGTAACCGGGTCGACCTCGCCGCGGTTGTTCTCGCCGTCAGTCAAGAGGATCACCACCCTCGAGCTGCCCGGCGCGCGGTGCAGCCTGTTGGCGGCCGTGGCGAGCGCCGTACCGATCGCCGTTCCGTCCTCCAACAGATCGGTCCTGAGATTCTGAATGGCGCGCTCGAGGATTCGATAGTCGATCGTCAGCGGGACCTGCGTGATCGCCTCGCCGGCAAATGCGACGAGCGCGATCCGATCATACTGCCGGTTCTGGACGAACTCGAGGACCGTCCGCTTCGCGACCTCCAACCGATCCAGCGGCTGCATGTCGAGCGCTAGCATCGAACTCGATATGTCGACAACCAGGGCGATCGCGATCCCCTCCGCCTCGATCTCCTCCGTCGCCACGCCCGTCTGCGGCCGCGCCAACGCGACGATCAGCGACAGCACGGCCAGACCACGCAGCGCAGCCGGTAGACTCGCCAGCAGACGACCGATCCTGCGCCCGGAGCGTGCAGCGATTTCCGCCCGCGAGTAGCGGAACCCGCCTCGCTCGCGCCGCCATAGCCACCAGAGCGGGAAGATGGCGAGTAGTACGAAGGCCCAGGGCGTCTCGAAGCTCACGGCTCCAACGACTCCGGTTCTTCAGGTTCCTCGGCTTCCGCCGCAAACACGTCGTCCATCGCGCTGAGCAAGTCGTCGACCGGCTCGGGTGCGGGTGCCGGCTCCGGCTCCGACTCAGGCGGCGGCTCGACCACGACCCGCTCGAACTCGACGATCCAGCGACGCGTCGCATCGAGCGCCCGCGCGGCCTGAGCGCGTGACGGACGACGACGCGCGAACTTGACCAGGTCCGCCCCCGCCAGCAGCCCGGCCAGCGCCCGTTGGCGCCGCTCACCCAAACCATCACGACCCACCGCCTGGACCAGCTCCCCCGTCGTGAGGTCGAGCCGCCAGGTAGGATCCGTCTCGGCGAGGAACTCCCGGACGATGTAGGAGAGACCCGAGTACAGAGCCTTCAGCTCGCCGGCCTCCGGCAGGCCTGCCGCCGCCAACCGCTCAAGCGCCGCGAGCGCCCGCGCCCGGGGAGGCTGCACCGGCGGGGGCGGGGGCGGCTGAACGGATGCACGGCGCCTGGCGTAGAGCACCGCCGCCAGCAGCAAAGCCAGCGCGAGCCCGGCGACGGCCAGCTTCTCCTGAATACTCCAGTTGCCCCCGACGACGTCGGCCGCTGGCCTCCAGGCGAGCGTGTCGGGGTCGGCGGCTTCCGGCAGCACCGACGCCACGTGAACCGACAGCGCCGGCACAGCGATGAGTAGCTCCGCCGCCTCCGTCACGACCCGCACCTCCGCCTCCGGCAGCGGCACCACACCCAGGTTCCACACCACCAGCTCATAGCGCGCCGAGCGAGTCCCGTCTGCCTCGACGGGACGCTGCAGCGGCGGCCCGAGCGCGACGACCGCACCGCTGTCCGGAAGCTGAGGGAACACGACCTCGGCCCCACGCGTCACGCCGCTTACCTCAACGATCAGCGTGATCCGCTCGCCGATGCGCAGGGAATCCGGCACGACCGTGGCTCGCACCTCCACTCCACCGCCAACCCCCGGCGCGGCCTGAACGGTCAGCATCAGCAGGGCAACCGCGACCCAGCTCATCGGGCTAGCTTCCGTTCACGGGCCTCGAAGAAGTTGATCAGCGGACGCACATACGAGCGATCCGTCTGGATCTCGATCTGGTCAACCGAGAGGCGACGCAACAGGCGACGCAGACGCGCTTCCTCTTCCGTCGCCAGATGCTCGAACTGCTCACGCACGAAACGGTTGCCCGAGTCCAGCACCACGCGCTGATCGGTCTCTGCGTCCACAAGCTCAAGGTAGCCAACGTCCGGCAGCTCACGTTCGCGCGGGTCGCCCACCGTAACCGCCACCAGGTCATGGCGCCGACTGACCACCTTCAGCGACCTCTCGAAGTCCGCGTCCTGAAAGTCGGAGACCAGGAACAGAATGGCCCGATGACGCTGTACACGACCGATGTAGTCCAGCGCGACCGACAGGTCGGTGCCGCGACCGCTCGGCTCGAACGCCAGCAGATCGCGAATGAGACGAAGTGCATGCCGGCGCCCCTTCTTGGGCGGTACGAACTGCTCGATCCGGTCGGTGAACAAGACCAGGCCGACCCGATCGTTGTTCTTGATCGCGGCCATGGCGATGACTGCGGCGATCTCCGCCGCCAACTCGGCCTTGAACCGGCCACGCGTACCGAATTGCGCCGAGCCCGACAGGTCGACCGCGAACAGGACGGTCAGCTCCCGCTCCTCAGCGTAAGTCTTCACGTAGGGATGGCCCATACGGGCCGAGACGTTCCAGTCGATGGTGCGGTACTCGTCGCCGGGCACGTACTCACGCACCTCGGCAAACTCCATCCCCTGTCCTTTGAACACCGATTGGTATTCGCCGCTGAACAGTGTGTTGACCAGGCCGCGTGTGCGCAGTTCGATCAGCTTGACCTGGCGTAAGACCTCGCGGGGCACGGCCTGCGCGCTGGGGGACCGCTCCATGTCCAGCCTAGGGAACCTCCACCGCCTCGAGGACGCGGCGAGTTATCTCGTCCGAGGTGACCTCCTCCGCCTCCGCCTCGTAGGTCGTGATGATCCGGTGCCGGAACACGTCGGCGGCCATCGCCTTCACATCGTCCGGTATCACGTACGCGCGACCGCGCAGGTAGGCGTGCGCGCGCCCGGTCTGAGCCAAGTAGATCGAGGCGCGCGGGGAAGCACCGTACTCGATGAGTGGCGCGAGCTCGGGAAGGCCATAGTCCGCTGGCTGTCGGGTGGCTTGTACGAGGTCAACGATGTAGTCGGCGATCTTGTCGTCCATGTAGAGCTCGGCGATGTCCTGCCGCGCCTGCAGGATCGCGCCGGGCTCCGTCACCGCGTCGACCGGTATCGGCTCGCCCGACGCCATCCTCCGGATGATCTCCTTCTCTTCGTCGCGCGCGGGATAGCCGATCTTCACCTTCAACATGAATCGGTCGACCTGGGCTTCCGGCAGCGGGTAGGTGCCCTCCTGTTCGATCGGGTTCTGGGTGGCCAGTACCAGAAACGGCTCCTCGAGTCCGAACGTCTGGCCGCCGAACGTGACCTGCTTCTCCTGCATCGCCTCGAGCAGCGCCGACTGCACCTTCGCCGGCGCCCGGTTCACCTCGTCGGCCAGGATGATGTTCGCGAAGATCGGGCCCGGCCTCGGCTCGAACTCGCCCGTCTTCTGGTTGTAGATCATCGTGCCGATCAGATCGGCAGGCAGCAGGTCCGGTGTGAACTGTATGCGCTGGAAGCGCGTGTTGATCGTCTCGGCAATCGTCCGAACCGCCAGCGTCTTGGCCAGTCCAGGAACACCCTCCAGCAGCACGTGGCCACCGGTGAGCAGGCCGATGAGAATGCGTTCGACGACGTGTTCCTGCCCGACGATCCGCTTGCGCACCTGGCCGACGATCTCCTCACTCAGCTCAAGACCCGAAGCGCTCGCGACGGGCTGCTCGACTGCCTTCTGGCTCTTCTTCTTCGTCGGCTTCTCCTTCAGCTTCGCTTCATCTGCCATCCCTATCCCACCCGGGTTTGCGCGTCTCCGTCTTCGCGACCGGCGCGGCCTGCACGCTCAGCGCTTCGTTCGCTCGCCGCTGTCCTCCCGCTTGAAGATCCAGGCCACCGCCGAACCGGGACGGATCCTGTCGCTGCGGCTGGCCAGGTCGGCGTCGGCGAAGGATCCGTCGTCCGGGCCCGGCGCTGCGGCGGTCTCTTCCAGTATGCGGCGGAAACGGTCCCGCCACAGCTCCCAGTTGGACGGTCGTAAGTCGATCCAGCCCCGCGAGATCAGCCGGTCATCCACACTCCTGCCCGGCTCAGGCCTGGCCTTCAGCTCCGGCCCCCGGAAGACCCGCTTGCCGTCGGCACTCAGGATGGGCAGGCCGATCGAGACTATGCTGACGCGCGGCTCATCGTCCGCCCAGAGTAGGGCCTCGGCATCGGCAGCGGTCGTCTGAGGATCGAGCTCCGCCGCTGCTCTCAAAGTCCCGTAGAGCCGTTCCAGTATGTGGGCCTCGAACAGCAGCTTGGAGAGCCGCGGCGGCCCGAGCATCTCGAACGCCACGCTCCGCAGGCCCGTCGCTTCCTCCAGCTCCTCCATGCGGCGGATCGCCAGCTCCCGCAGCACGCCGCCCCGATAGCTCGGGCCCATCGCCGCACCATCGAGCGCAGCGACGATATCGAGGCCGGTCGGCTGGCCGAGGATCTCGCGCAGCACCGCCGTGGCGATCTCCTCCGGCGTCACCAGCTCCATCATCCCGAGCGCGGAGATCGTCTCGAACTCGCCGAGGCTGAACAGCCCGTTCTCGCCCATATCGATGTAGACCGACTCCAACTGGCCGCCGAGTTTCCGCCAGGCTGACACCCCGTCATCGAGGACTTTCTCAAGCGGCACGGGACCCGTAACGTCGTAGCGCTCTATCACCCTGTTCCGCCAGCCGAGCGGGCCCGCCCCGATCCGCTTCCAGGCGATGCACGCCGTCGGCTTGATCTCCTTCACCGCCGGGGCCCCGGGCGTGCGTGCCATGAGGAAGAGGAGCAGCGAATGGGCACCCGCGACGCTCGACTTGGCGAGCAGCGTGTTGGACGGCCGCTGCTCGGAGTGGGTGAACGGGATGTTCAGACCCATGCCGCCCGTCCCGGCGGTGCCGACTTTCAGATAGCAGTCGGTGCCGGCTTCGCGCAGGGCCTCCAGCAGAATCTGGACATGGCGAATCAGCTGAGGCAAATAGATCATCGCCAGATGACGCTCCACCACATCGGCGATATCACCGCCTCCCCGCAAGGCCGAGCGTACCTCTTCGACGCTGCCGAACACGTCCTGGTACGCGATGGCCGTGGCCGTGTTCACGCAGTCGACCACGATCTGGGGCTTCTCTGCCACGAGAAGCTGATACAGGGCCGAGCGCTCCAGTCGCCCTCGGTTGAACGGCGCGTAGAGGTCCTCGAGTAGCCGCAGTCGCTTTTCACGTGATTCGATCAACTCGCGTCGCGGCTCGTCCTTGAACTCATCTGCGACGAACAGATCACCCCAGTACGAGGCGACCTCCGTCTTGCTTCCGACTGCCCTCGCCTTCAGCTCAGCGAGACCCGCCACCGTCTCGCCCTCGGTGAGCGCGGTGATGGTGAGCCGCGCGGGCTCGTACTGCAGCATCGCACGGGCGATCGCCATACCGACGAGGCCCGAGCCGCCCAGAACCAAGACCCGCGTATTACGTATCTCCATGGATTTCTCCGGTCCCAACCGCACGCCGAAGCGCGCCCACTTCCTCGGCGCTGAGCTCTCTCCACTCTCCCGGTCCGAGATCGCCCAACTCGATCGGCCCAAACGAGAGACGCGCCAGCCGCTTCACGGGCAGCTCCAGGGCCGCCATTATACGGCGGACCTCTCGCTTGCGTCCCTCGCGCAGCGTCAGGCAGACGATGGAGCCAGGCCCTGCCCCGCGTCGGCTCCGGCCGCGCGACGGCGCGACTTCGACATCTTCGGCACGTGCGACGCCGTCCTCGAGCTCGACACCGCGTTCCAGGCGCCGCAACTCCGTCGCACCGACCCTACCTTCAACCTCCACGCGGTAGCGACGCGGCATCCGATACTTCGGATGCAGCAACCGGTGAGCCGTCTCTCCGTCGTTGGTGAAGACCACCAGGCCCTCGCTGAGGCGATCGAGCCGGCCCACATGAAACAGATCCTCGAGACCCGCAGGCAACAGCGAGTAGACCGTCGCACGCCCCCGCTCGTCTCTCCGCGTGGTCAGATAACCTGCCGGCTTGTAGACCGCAATCCAGCGCAGCGCCCCCGGCTCGACGCATCGGCCATCAACGCGAACGATCTGCTCGCCGGGAACCACCCGAGCGCCGAGTTCGCTGACGACCGTCCCGTCAACGCTCACGCGGCCCTCGCGAATCAGGTGCTCCGCCTCGCGGCGCGAGGCGACCCCAGCTCGTGACAGATACCTCTGCAGGCGGATCGCCTCACGAGGGCGAGGCGATTCGGCTGTCATCTCTCGGCGCGCAAAGTGATCTGCAGCTCCTCAGGCTGTGGCAGATCCTCCAGCGATCGCAACCCGAAGTGATCCAAGAACCTGCGGGTCGTACCGTAGAGCAGCGGCCTGCCCAGTCCCTCGGCCCGGTCGACGACCTCGATCAGCCCCCGTTCCTGTAAGTTCCGCAACACGCCGGCAACGTTCACGCCACGCAGGTCCTCGATCTCCATCCGGCTCACCGGCTGCCGATAAGCGACGATCGCCAGCGTCTCCAGGGCGGCACGGGACAGGCGCTGGGTGCGCGTGATCGAGTCGAACCGCTCGAGATAAGTCGCGCACTCCGGCCTTGTCAGGATCTGGTAGCCATCGCCGAGTGGGTAGATCTGGAAAGCACGCTCCTCCCGCTCGTATTCGCGGCACAGCTCGCCGATCGCCTCCTCCACCTGCGCTGGCGTCAGGTCGCTGCTGGCCCGGGCGATCTCGGCCGGGGCGAGCGGCGTCTCGCTGGCGAACAGCACCGCC